>CAZFYJ010000013.1:0-19879 GCA_964523215.1 uncultured Sphingomonadaceae bacterium
CATCGAGCCACAGATCGTCCTTCAGCATCGCCACGATCTGCGCCGCGATGAAGCGCCCCTTGGACAGCAAATGCCCGCCACGCTTGCGCAGTTCGCGGATGCCGCCTCCCCCGCTGCCGTTGAAAAAGACCAGCGCCTCGGCATTCATCGCGCCATTCTTGGTAAAGCCGAACGACAGTGCATCGACGCCCGCCCGCCAGGTCACGTCGGCCGGCGCGCAGCCAAGATGTGCCACCGCATTGGCAAAGCGCGCCCCATCCATATGCAGCTTCAGCCCGTGGGCCCGCGCCACAGCGCCGATCGCCGCGACCTCGTCCGCGCGCCAGGCAAGGCCATATTCGGATGCGTTGGTGATGCTGATCGCCGCCGGCTGCACCTGATGCACATCGCGGCGGATGCCCGCCAGCCGCGCCTCCAGGGCCGCTGCATCAATCTTTGCACCTGCTCCGGGCAGCAGCATCAGCTTGGCCCAGCCGCTGTAAAATCCCGGCGCGCCGCATTCATCCACCTCGATATGCGCATCTTCGTGGCAGATGATGCCCTGCCAGGGCCGGGCAAAATGGGCGAGCGCGATGCTGTTCGCCGCCGTCCCGGTCGAGAGCCAGATGACCTCGCAATCCACCTCGAACAGATCGGAAAAGGCCGCATCCAGCGATTGCGACAGCGCATCGCCATCATAAGCGGTGTCGACGTGATTGGCGGCGGCCAGCGCCTCCATGATCGCTGGATGCACGCGCGCGGCATTGTCGGAAAAGAAGCGGGCGGGAGCCATGACATGCGCTCTTGCCCGATCCCTTTTCCTATGTCGAGCCGGGCGCTGTGCCGTCTTCAAAAAGCCACCGGGCCAGCACCATGGCGAGAACCGCCCCGCCCAGCTGGGCAAGCACGAAGGGCAGCACGGATGCCGGCGCAATGCCTGCAAAGCTCTGTGTCAGCGCACGGGCAAGGGTGATGGCCGGATTGGCAAAGCTGGTGGATGCGGTGAACCAGTAGCCCGCCGTGATAACAGCCGCGACGCCGATTGCGATTTGCTGTGGCCGATGGCGGCGGACCCCCAGAATTGTCGCAATCAGCAAAAATGTGGCCACGGCTTCGCTCAGCCACTCGCCCGGTGTGGACCGGGGACGTGACGACAGTTGCAGCAGGGGCTGATTGAACATCGCGTGCGCAAGCATGACGCCCGACAGGCCGCCGCCCAGTTGCGCTGGCACATATAGAAGCAATTGCGCTGAAGACATCTCGCCGCGCAACCGCATGACAAGCGATACCGCCGGGTTGAAATGTGCGCCCGATATCGGGCCGAAAATCGTAATCAACACAAACAGCATCGCCGCAGTGGCCAATGTGTTGCCCAGCAATGCGATGGCATCATTCCCTTGCGCCAGCTGCTGCCCCATGATGCCGGAGCCGATGACCGTTGCAAAAAGCATGGCACTGCCCAGCGCCTCAGCGGCCAGCGCCCGATTGCGATCAGCCATGCGTGGCACCGGGCAGACGCCCGATGGCATCAAGCGCATCCTTCAGATCGGATTTTTCCATCTGTTCGAAGGGCAAATCAACAAGTGCTGCCACGCGCGCTTCCAGCTGCTGATAACTTTGCGCAAAAGCAGCCTCCTGATCCCCGGCCGCGACAGCTGCCGGATCGGCAATCCCCCAATGGGCCTTGATGGGCGCACCCAAGAAGACAGGACATGTCTCACCATGGGCATTGTCGCACACCGTGATCGCCACATCGATGGATGGGCCATCTGGCCGGGTGAACTGATCCCAGCTTTTTGATGCAAGCCCGCTTATGTCATGGCCATGTTTGGCAAGCAGGCTCAGGGCTGCCGGATGTGGCGCACCCTTTGGCTGGCTACCGGCTGAAAAGCTGACGATACGGCCATGGCCAAGATCACGCAGCAGCACCTCGCCGATGATCGAGCGGGCGCTGTTGCCGGTGCACAAAACCAATATGTTCATCAGCCCCGGCTAAGCTGCGTACATTGCAACTTTGTTACCGGCCGCGCCGCGCCAGCAGCCGCAGCCGGAGCGCGTTCAGCTTGATGAAGCCGGCGGCATCCTTCTGGTCATAGGCGCCGGCATCATCCTCGAACGTCACGATTTTTTCGCTGTAGAGGCTGTGCGGGGATTTGCGGCCAACGACCGATGCCTGCCCCTTGTACAGCTTCAGCCGCACCGTGCCGCTGACATGCGCCTGGCTGTGGTCGATCGCGGCCTGCAGCATCTCGCGTTCGGGCGAGAACCAGAAGCCATTGTAGATCAGCTCGGCATATCTCGGCATCAGCTCATCCTTCAGATGCGCAGCCCCCCGATCCAGCGTGATCGATTCGATCCCGCGATGCGCGCGGGCATAGATTTCGCCGCCCGGCGTTTCATACATGCCGCGCGATTTCATGCCGACAAAGCGGTTTTCGACCAGATCGAGCCGGCCGATGCCATGCTTGCGGCCAAGATCGTTCAGCGCGGCGAGCAAGGTTGCAGGCGACATCGCTTCGCCGTTCAGCGCGATGCCATCGCCCTTTTCAAAATCGATGCTGATATATTCAGGCGTATCGGGCGCATCCTCGGGATTGACGGTGCGCGAATAGACATAGTCCGGCGTTTCCTCCCACGGATCTTCGAGGCATTTGCCTTCGGACGAGGTGTGGAGCAGGTTTGCATCGGTCGAAAAGGGGGATTCGCCGCGCTTGTCTTTCGGCACCGGAATCTGGTGCTTTTCGGCAAAGTCGATCAGCGCGGTGCGGCTGGTCAAATCCCAGTCCCGCCAGGGCGCGATCACCTTGATATCGGGATTGAGCGCATAGGCCGACAGTTCAAAGCGGACCTGATCATTGCCTTTGCCGGTTGCGCCATGGGCAATGGCATCGGCCCCGGTTTCGGCGGCAATCTCGATCAGCCGCTTGGAAATGAGCGGGCGCGCAATGGAGGTGCCGAGCAGATAATCGCCCTCATAGCGGGCATTGGCGCGCATCATCGGAAACACGAAATCGCGCACAAATTCCTCGCGCAGATCGTCGATATAGATGTGATGATCGGGCACGCCCATCAGCACGGCCTTGGCGCGGGCAGGCTCCAGCTCTTCGCCCTGGCCCAGATCGGCCGTGAAGGTCACCACCTCGCACCCATAGGTCACCTGCAGCCATTTCAGGATCACGCTGGTATCCAGCCCGCCCGAATAAGCGAGGACAACGCGTTTGACGGAATCGGACATAGCGCAAGCCTTTATCGCTGCATGGCAAATGAGGCGGACCGGCTAGCAGGGGGCAGCGCGGCGTGCAAGCCATGCATCGCCGAGCCTAGCGGAGGTAGAACAAGGTCTGGCCCCACACTTTCTGCCGCAATTCCTGCGAATGAAATTTGCCATTTCTGAAGGTGAAGTTGACGGTCATGGGCACTTTTTCATCGAGCAACAGGCGGTTGATATTGTTGGATTGGATGCGCCCGGTCAGACCTTCGACATCCTTTCCGGCCAGCAATCCGAAAATGCCGTCCGACAGCCCCATCATCGCGGATTCAAACGAGCCATCGCGCGCATTGCTGAACTGGTTGAGAATATTGAAACTGCATCGATAGCTCGCCGGAGCGGTTCGCGTGCATTGCTTGTTCCCGATGTCAAAACGCACCCGGAACAGTTCGCCGCCGAGGCTGCCAAAGGCCCGCAGCTGAAAGGGCTGCCCCGGCACCGGGCGAACCCCGATATTGCCCATCGCATTGGTCGTATTGGACCACATGGCGTTGGTATATTCCGCCAATATGTCAGCATCGGTCGGCGCATTGGCGCCTGATGTGCTGATGGTCATGCGCGCCCGTTCTTTGGCCGCTGCGGCATCGGCCAGCATTTGGCGTTCGCGCGCTGCCTTGTCTGCGGCGGCGCGGCGGCTCTGTTCCTCGCGCGCAGCCACAGTCCTGATGATCGATTGGGCCGTGGCGGGCCATTGGCTCTTGCCAGCCGCAACCAGTGCCTGCTGCAAGCCCTTGCTCGCCGTATAGCGGTTCAGCGCGCTGGTCAGCTTCTCGCTTGTTGCGCCGCTTTCAGCCAGATTGGCAAAATCGAACTCAACCGTTTCCGCCAGCCGCCGAAAGTTGCCGGCCAGCGCTGTCGGCGCCTCAAAAGCCGGGCCGGGCAGGCCGGTCGCCGCACTCAGCGCCCCGCTGCACGCCTGCATGCCATTGACGCCCATTTCGACCAGAAACAGCTGATCCTCGTCCAGCGCAGGCGCTGTCGCCAGCCGGGCCGCCACAGCCTCGTCCACAGCAGGCAGCAGATTGCCACTGGCCAGCGCCCGCAGTGCATTGCCGCCCGCGCGCGCCCGCGCGGGGTCGTAAATCGCCGCCAGCTGGGCCTCTGCATCGGCCAGCCGGATGCGCGCCTGATTGCGCTGCGGCGTATTGTCAATCTCCTGCAGATAGCGGTTGCGCTGCTCCGCCATGCGCATCTGCATGCGAAAATCGAACATGCGCGATGGATCAAGCTCAAAGCGCTTCAGCCGCTCCAGCTCATATTGGGAATAGGTGAGTGCGCCATAGGCTGATGTGCGCGACTGCCGCAGCTCTTCCACCCGCAGCGCCGTGGGGCCAGACGCCTGCGCCGCGGCCAGAGCGACGCGAAGCTGCGCAATCGCCTGGGGTACAGCGCTGTTGCGCAGGCTGGATGCATCGGCCAGCGTGGCCAGGGTGCACAGCTCGCTGATCTGGGCACTGGCCGTGCGGTTGCCCGCATTGCCGGCCTGCCCATTATAGCCATAGGCCGCCGCGACACCGATGGGTTGCATCTGGGCACTGGCTTTCAGCCCGTTGAGATTGAATTTGAGGCTTGCTGCCTTGCCAGTGGGGCAGCCTTCAATGCGGATGGCCGCGCCATTGCTCAAGATGCAGCCGCTGCCCTTTTTGCCATTGCTGACGAGGCGAAATCGCGCCGGGCGATCCTGCACACCGGGCACCCCGTCGAGAATGCTCAGCACATAGTGCCCCGTGCCCAGATCGGCAATTTCCACCCAGCTGGGCACATTGCCACCCAGGCGGCCGCGATACACCTCCACGGGCGTGCCGACTGTGGCCGTCAGCGCATTGGGCAGGCTATAGCTCGGGTGCCATTGCTGGCTGGCAAGCGGCGTGATGCCGCCCATCATCGAGATGGTCGTGATGCCCATGGCTGCGACCAAAATGCGCCATTTCGATTTGACCATGGTTGCCCCCACAGACTATCCTGACATGCTTCAGGCACAGGCTTTATGGAGGGGCTTATCCATGGTCAAGTCTACCAATAGCGCAAAAACCAGACCCAGAGATGCCTCTGTCGATGACTTCATCGCCGCTGTGCCCGATCCGGCCCAGCGCGCCGATGCGCTCGCCATTGCCGGGATGATGGGGCGGCTGACCGGCGAATCCCCCACCATGTGGGGGCCGACGATCATCGGCTATGGCCGCTATCATTATCGCTATGAGAGCGGGCGCGAGGGCGAGATGTGCCGCATCGGATTTTCCCCGCGCAAGGGGCAGACGGTGATCTATGTCGTCGATGGCTATGATGACAAGCAGGCCCTGCTCGACCGGCTCGGCAAGCACAAGACCGGCAAGGCCTGCCTCTATATCAAGCGGCTGGCCGATGTGGATGCGGCCGTGCTGGAAGAGATTTGCGCGCGTTCGCTGGCCGTGATGGCGGAAAAATATCCGCAAGGCTGATCCTGCGATGCGTGCGCCAAATCCGCTGGCCCCGGCGCCGCCACTGCCGCAGCGGACGGATGCGATGCAGGCCACGGCAGCGGATGTGCTGCGCGGCCTCGCCCGCCATTTCTATCAGCATCGCGCCGGGCTGATCGCCGAATATGCGCTGCCCAATGGTCGCCGCGCCGATGCCATGGTGCTGCTGGCCGATGGGCAGCTGGCGATTGTCGAGATCAAGGTCGGCCGGGCCGATCTGCTCGGCGATCGCAAATGGCCCGATTATCTGGCGCATTGCGACTTGTTCTATTGGGCCGTTCCGCCGGGCTTTGACGTCGCGCTGTTTGACGATGCCGCCCTGATGCCCGAACGGGCCGGGCTGATCGTGGCGGACCGTTATGAGGCAAGCGTGCTCCGTGCGCCCATCTGCACGCCGCTTTCGCCGCCGCGCCGCCGGGCAGAGCTGGGCCGGATTGCCCGTGCCGGGCTGACGCGGCTGATGATCGCTGCCGATCCCGATCTTCCCGGCGTCCACGCCGCGGGGTGATCTTCGCGTCCCTGCCTGCGAGACGTCTCCATCTCACTTGCCATCATTCTAATCGAGCTTGAGCACGGCCCAGGTCTGGCGGCCGACAATGCCATCGGCATAAAGCTTGTGCTTTTTCTGCAGAGCGATCACCGCCTTCTTGGTGTTCGGCCCGAAATCGCCATCGGCACTGATGCCGAGCGCGGTCTGCAGGCGCTTCACATCCTCGCCCTTGTCGCCCATGCGCAGCACCGGCAGCGGCGTATCGGTGCGCGCCCCGCCACGGCTGTGGATCAGATAGGCGGCGGCCATTTTCTCGTCATATTTGTTGGTGCGATAGGCCGGCCCGTTATAGCCGCGCGCAAAGCCTGCCCAATCGAGCCGGATCATCTCATCGGCAAGGCCGTTTTTCTTCACGAAATTGACAAAGGCCTTCAGATGCGCGGCAGAGCCCGACACCATGGCGGCGACAAAGCTTTCCACATCGGCAAAGCCTGCAACCTTGAAATTTGCGCCCATGATCTGGAACGCGCCCCAGCTTGCAGATTGCAAGGCGGCACCCCGATCAAGCTTGATGGCGCGCGCCAGCCGGTCATATTCGGCGGCCCCGCCCCTGTAGCCGCCCCACTGCCGGTTGCTGATATCGGGGTGGCTGGCATCATATGCACGGCCCGTGAGGCGGGAGAAATAATGCCGCTCAAACAGGATTTTGGGGCGTCCATCGGGCAGAAAGCCGCCCCGGCTCTCGACGTCGATCACAGCGCGCACGGCCGCCACCTGGCAGCCGATCGATTGGGCGGCTGCCTCGATATCGGCGTCGGTCAGCGGGGTTGCGGGTCCGGCAAATTCGAGTGGCATGGCATGTCTCCCTGTTGGCATTCTGCGGGCAATCAGGCGCACGACGGGCCGCATCCATGCCTGCGCGCCCGGACCGGGCGGCAGCAACACGACTCGATGTGCGACCAATTATGCGTTGAACAATCGCAGGCTATCAGGCGCGACCCTACATGCAAAGCCTGTTATGCAGCCCTGTTATGCAGCCCTGTTGTGCGGGGCTGTTGTGCGGGGCTGCCATGCGGGGCTTCTGCGTCGGCTGCTTGGCATGGGCGGGGCCGGGTCTTTTCCACAGCAAAGTTTGCGCACCGTCCGGCAGCACCGGCAAAACATCTTGCCCTTGGCCGATAAGCGATTAGTGAAGCCGCGATGTGGCAGCTTCATCAATTTGCCTTATGCCCCTTTTCGCGCAAGGTGCGCCTGCTGCTCGGTGAAAAGGGCGTGGGCTATGCCCTGGTGGCCGAGCGGCCGTGGGAGCGCAGCGACAGCCTGACCAATCTCAACCCCGCCGGGCAGACGCCGGTGATGCGCGATGATGCGCGCAACATCGTGCTGTGCGACAGCATGGCGATCTGCGAATATATTGACGAAACGGTGGATAAGCATCCGATGATCGGCGGCACGGCGCTGGTGCGCGCCGAAATCCGGCGTCTTACCAGCTGGTTTGATCATCATCTCTATGCCGATGTGGTCGCGCCCCTGCTGGCAGAGCGCATGCACAAGCGGCTGGTCCACCGCCAGCCGCCCGATGCCCGCGTGCTGCGCGAGGCGATGCGCCATGCCAACCAGCATCTCGACTATATCGATTATCTGCTCGATCATCGCAACTGGCTGGCCGGCTCCACGCTCAGCCTTGCCGATCTCGCAGCGGCAGCGCATCTGTCGGTTGCGGATTATCTGGGCGGGATCGACTGGACCGGGCACGATCAGGTGCGCAACTGGTATGCCGGTTTCAAATCGCGCCCCAGTTTCCGCCCGCTGCTGAGCGAACGGATGGACCATATCAACCCGCCCGAACATTATGAGCAGGTGGACTTTTAGCGCGAGCGCACAGGCACGCCGCGCCTCCCGGCGCTAGCGCGGCATCTGGATCGAGGCAAAGCAGGTGAAGCCGCTTTGGCCAGAGCGCAGGCGGCGCACATAGCGGATATAGGCCTGGCTCTGTTCATATGTCGTGCCGGGCAGCGTGCGGCCCTGCAATGCGCGCTTCACATCCTCGCCCTTGAACGGGCGGGCCGCGCCGGGAAAGGCACCAGGCGTGCCGGCCGGCACCAGCGATCCGTCTGCCGCGATGTGCATGTGGCTGTTGCCGATACCGGGCACAGGAATTTCGCAATTCAGCACCGAAACGGCCGATTGCGCAAAGGCCGGCTTGATGCTGAAGGCCGTTGCGGCCCCCACGGCACCCAGCATCAGCACGCGGCGGCGGGCAGCCACCATCGGCTCGCTGGCATGGTCTGCGCCAGCAGCCGGGCTGGCCACCGGCGGCGCATCCGGGCGGCGCGCGGCATCATCCGAAGCTGTTGATTCTTCTGTCATCGTGGCAGACATAGCGCGATTATGCCCGGCATAAAGGGCAAAGTCGCAGCGCATCCGCGCCCGTCCCCCATTGGCACATCGCTTGCGGCAAGCGTTACTGCGTTGTAGGCACAGCGCCATGGAAGGCAATCGGGTCGCGCTGCTCACGGGCATTGCCTTGGTGGTGATCGGGGCGCTGGCTGCCATGCTGGCAGTGGGCGGACGTGCGGGTGCCACGGGTGCTGATCTGCTGGCCGGTGCGATTCTGCTCGTGTTCGCGGTCCTCGGCGTGTTCGTCACCTATATTCTGGCAATGTCTGCTGTCGAGGCGGCGGCCGCCCGCCAGGTGATGCAGCAGAGCGGGCCGGTGCTGCCGCCTGCGGATCTGCGCGCCATGCTCGCCAATCCTGATTTCGATCTCATTCTCGAAGGGCTGCAAACGCCGGCGCTGCTGGTGCGCGATGCCCGCGTCGTCGCCACCAATCAGGCAGCAAATGATCTGCTCGGCCATCACATATTGGGGGCCGATGTGCGCACGGCCCTGCGTCACCCGGCAGCGATCGACCGCATCACCGACGCGGATGGCGCGCAGCAGCCGAGCCAGACGGTGCTGGTCGGCCTTGGCCATAGCGAGCAGCGCTGGCTGATGCGCACGGTGCCACTTTCCGAACAGGCGCATTTCGTGCTGCTGACCGATCAGAGCGCGCTCGCCCGGGCAGAGCGGATGCGCTCCGATTTTGTGGCCAATGCCAGTCACGAGCTGCGCACGCCGCTTGCGGCCGTGCTGGGCTTCATCGAAACGCTGCTCGATGATGCAGCGGGCAATGATCGTGCCGTGCGCCGCCGTTTTCTGGGGGTGATCGATGCCGAGGCGCGGCGCATGCAGCGGCTGGTCGACGATCTGATGTCGCTTTCCCGCATCGAGGCGGTCAAGTTCCAGCCGCCAGAGGTGGCGGTCGATCTTGCGCTCCTGGCCCGGCAGGTGGTGGCCGATCTGAAGCCGGTGCACGGTGCGCGCGCGGGCGATATCCAGCTCCAGCTGGCAGCCGATCTGCCGCCGGTGCTCGCCGATGCGCCCCAGCTTTCCCAGGTGCTGCACAACATCATCATCAATGCGATGAAATATGGACATGCGGGCACGCCGGTCATCGTCTCGCTCGATCGCCAGGGCAAGATGGTGGTGCTGCGCGTCGCCGATCAGGGCGATGGCATTGCCGAGGAGCATCTGCCCCGCCTGACCGAGCGGTTCTACCGGGTCGATTCCGCGCGCAGCCGCGCCATGGGCGGCACGGGCCTTGGCCTGTCGATCGTCAAGCACATCGTCGAGCGGCACCGCGGGCGGCTGGACATTGCAAGCACACCGGGCAGCGGCACCACCGTCACCGTCTATCTGCCGGCCGCCGCAGAGGCCGCAACCCCTGAAAAAGAAGCCGTGCAATCAGCAGTTTAGAGCCAGATGGCCCGATCTTGCGCGAGACTGCCCTATTCGCCTGAAAGCCGGATCGCGATGCGGCTATCCTGGATGCCGCTGCGACGCACTTCGAGCACGATCGACGGGCGCTTGGCAGCACGCTGGGCGCGCACCACATCGGCCAGCTCCTTGGGCGTGGTGGTCGGCCGGCCCTGGGCCGAGAGGATGACGTCGCCGCGGCGCAGCCCGTCGCCCGCCGCCTCGCTGCCCCGCACGACGGCGCTGATGACGACGCCTTTCGTGTTCGCCTCGACGCCGATATCGCGAATGATCTGCGGTGTGAGCGGCAGCACCTGCATGCCCAGCGCCTCGCGCACCACCACATCATCGGCGCCTTCGGCCGCACCGGCATCGCCCTCTGCCTCCTCGGCCTCGCGGTTGAAGCGGCGTGTCTGCTGGGCCAGTTGCTCATCGCTTGGCCGCGTGCCGACAACGGCATTGAGCGTGATCGTCTTGCCATCGCGGAACACTTCGAGCGGAATGCGGGTGCCCGGCTTCTGATTGGCGACGAGGAAGGACAGATTCTGCTGCGGCGTCACGGGTCGCCCGGCCACTTTGAGCACGATATCGCCCGGCTTCAGCCCGGCCTTCTCCGCCGGTTCGCCCGGCGTCACCGAATTGACCATCTCGCCCTGATTGCGCGGCAGGCCATAAGCGGCGGCCATGTCCTCATCCACCCGGGCCGGTTGCACGCCCAGATAGCCGCGCGTCGGCGCAGCGCCGTTGCGCAGGGCGTTGACCACCGGGATGGCCGCTTCGGCCGGAATGGCGAAATTGATGCCAATGTTCGCACCCGGCCCGATCAGGCGGTTGTTGATGCCGATCACCTGGCCCTGCATGTTGAACAGCGGGCCGCCGCTGTTGCCCATGTTGATGGCAGTGTCGGTCTGGATGAAGCGATCATAGGCCCCGCCCGCCCCGATGTTGCGCTGCATGGCGGAGACGATGCCTGCCGTCACTGTGCTGCCAAGGCCGAAGGGATTGCCAATCGCGACCACCCAGTCGCCGACGCGGGTGCGCCCGGAATCGCCGAACTGCACAAAGGGCATGTTGCTCGCCTCGATCTTGAGGATCGCAATATCCGAAATCAGATCGCGGCCGATGATGCGTGCGGGATATTCGCGCTGATCGGTCAGCGTCACGATGATTTCGTCCGCCGTGCTGTTGTCCTGCGTGCTGGCAATCACGTGATTGTTGGTGACGATCAGGCCGTCGGACGAGATGAAAAAGCCTGATCCGCCGCCCTGCTGATCCTGCTGCTGCTCACCCCGGCGGCCCCACATGTCGATGGTGCGCTGGGTGATTTTCTTGCGGGTGGAAATGTTCACCACGGCCGGCTGAAGCCGCTCCACCATATCCGCAAAGCTGGCGGGCGCGCCGCCGCGCGGCACGACCCCCGAAGCGGCCTGAAGCGTCGGCGCCGCCGTGACCGGGGCACCCGGGCTCGAAAAGGCAACCGAATAGGCAGCGCCGCTCAGCAGCGTTGCTGTTGCTACGGCATAGACATATCGCACAGTCATTATCCCTCTCGATCATTCATCAACTGCTCGGGCTGCGGGCCGACCGCATCAGCGATAGACGCCGGGCCGCCCCGGGCCAAGCCATGGTTGCAACAATAATGGCGCTGCCGCGGACTCGCGCCGTCGTGTCGCTGTCTATCGGTCCAAGGTGAACGCCGATTGAATGGCCGGGCAAGCGACATGGTTTCGCGTGCCACCCCGTCAGCGGCCCCGGAAGCGCCGCAGATAATCATTTTCCGGCGATAGGATCACCTGCGTCTGCCCGTCGCTGCTGTTGTTGAGCGTGCGCTCATAGCTTTGCATGGCGCGATAGAAATCATAGAAATCCGCATCCCGGCCAAAGCTCGCGGCATAGATGCGCGCGGCCTCCGCATCGGCGTTGCCCTGGATGATGGAGGCTTCGCGCTGGCCCTCGGCGATGATCGTGTTGGCGCGCAGCTCCCGCTCCGAACGCATCCGGTTGAACACGCTTTCGAGCGGCGTGCCCGATGGAAGATCGGCCCGCTTGATGCGCACATCCAGAATCTCTGCGCCATATTGCCGCGCCTGGGCATTCAGGCTCTGGCGGATGTTGCTCATCAATGCGCCGCGATCCGCGCTCAACAGCGCGGCAAATTCGCGCTTGCCCAGCTCGTTGCGCAGCGCCGATCCAAGCAGGCTCTGCAGCTGTTCGGTCAGCGCGGTTTCGTTGCGGATCGAGCGATACATGGCGACCGGATCAACCACGCGAAAGCGAGCATAGGCATCCACTTCCAGCCGCAGATCGTCGGTCGATTGCACCTGCTGGCTTTCCATCGTCACGCCCAGGATGCGCTTGTCGACATAGAGCACCTGTTCAACAAAGGGCATGCGCATGCTGATGCCGGCATTGGTTTCGCCAAAGCCCTGCTTGGGATTGTATTTGTTGATGACGCGAACCGGCTGGCCATAGCTCAGCACCAGTGCCTGCTTGGTTTCCGGCACGATGAAAAAGGTCATGCTGGCCAGCACCACCAGCACCAGCGCTGCGGCAAGAAAATGAAGCGGCTTGCGGATGATGAAATCGATCATGGTCTGCTGTTCGCCTTCTGATTGTCGGTGCGATCATTTCGTGCCGGCGCAACCACGGTGGCGCCGGGCTCGGCTGCAGGCTCGACCGCCCGCCGCCGCAATTCGGACAGCGGCAGATAGGGCGTCACGCCATTGGCTTCGATGATCGTCTTGTCGAGGCGGCCGAGCACCTTTTCCATCGTGTCATAATACATGCGCCGCTTGGTGACTTCGGGCGCGAGGCGATATTCCTCATACACCTTGTCAAATCGCTGCGCTTCGCCCTTGGCCTGTTCCACCACCTGCGCGGCATAGGTTTGCGCACGGTTGAGATTGGCCTCGGCCCGCTGCTGTGCCGATGTCACTTCCTTGAACGCCTCGGCCACGGCCGATGGCGGGTCGGTCTGCCGCAGGTCGATGCCCTGGATCTGGATGCCGGAGCGGTAGCTGTTGAGAATGGCCTGCATGCGCTGCTGCACCTGCTGGCTGATGTCGGAACGCCTGAGGCCGGTCGCCTCGTCCAGTGTCAGCGTGGCGATGGTGGCGCGCATCGCGGTTTCCGCCACTTCGCGGATCAGGCTGTCCGGATCGTCATTTTCGAACGCCACCTGAAAGCGAAAGCGGGCCGCATTGCGGATGTTCCAGCGCACCGTATAGGCCAGATCGATCAGATTTTCATCGCGCGTGAGCACCAGATTCTGCTGGTCCGGCGCGGTCGATCCGATCTGCAGCTTGCGGATTGCGGTGGTCTTCACCTTGTCCACATCCTCAAGCGGGGCCGGCAGCGTCAGATTGAGGCCCGGCCCCAGCGTGCGGCTATATTTGCCGAATGTGGTGACCACGCCCGCCTCGCCCGCATCGATGCGCCACACGCTGGTCCACAGCAGCCAGATGGCGAGCAGGCCAAGCCCCAGATAGGGCCAGATGGGCTTGCCATTGGGCAGGGTCGGAAAGCCGCCCGGCCCGCCGCCGCCGCCCATGCGCGCGCGCCCCGCGCCCAAAATCTGGTCCAGCGCCGATGGGCCGCGCCGCCGCTCTGGCCCGCCGGGAGGCATTTTCCAGGGATTGTCGGGCTTTTTGGGCGGGTCGCTCTCGCTCGCCTGCGGGGCATGATCCGGGCTGGCATCCTGATCGCCGCCGGGTTTGCCGCCCCACGGGCCGTTCGCGCTCATGGCAAAACCGGGCCAGCGCCGCGCCATTGCTGAAAACAGGCCCGTCGCCGGGCGCCTTGCCGCATCGTCTCTTTCCTGTGTCATGCTCCCTTTATAGGAATGCTTTTTGCGAAAAACAGTGGCGTCGGCACAAAAGCATATTATGGCGAGCGCCATGCCCGATCTTGACCAGGTGAAAGCCCGCCTTGCCGCGCTGTGCGGTGCCCGTGCCGCCGGGCTGCGCGTGAGCGATGGCGAGGCGGCGCTGATGCTGGATGTGACTGGCATGAGCAGCAGCGATGCCGCCGCGCTGGAGTCTGCAGTGGAGGCGGCCCTGCTGGCCGAGCCGGGGATTGGCCGGGTCCGCATCGCGCAGACAGCGCGCCGCGCCGGCCCGCTGATCCTGGCGGTGGGCAGCGGCAAGGGCGGGGTCGGCAAATCGACCGTTTCGGCCAATCTGGCGATTGCACTGGCGCGCCGCGGGATCAGGGTCGGGCTGGTTGATGCGGATATTTATGGGCCGTCGCAGCCCCGGCTGCTGGGGCTGGAGGGCACAAAGCCCGAGGCAGAGGATGGCCGGATGCGTCCGGTGCCCTCGGCTTATGGCGTGCCCCTGCTGTCGCTTGGCCAGCTCGTGCCCGATGGGCAGGCCGTGGCCTGGCGCGGGCCGATGGCGGGCAATGCGCTGTCGCAGCTGATCGATGCGCACTGGGAAGACAGGGAGTTGCTGGTCGTCGATCTGCCGCCGGGCACGGGGGATATCCTGTTGTCGATGGTGCAAAAGCATCGCCCGCATGCGGCCATCCTTGTTTCCACCCCGCAGGATCTGGCCTGGATCGATGCCGCCCGCGCCGCCGCCTTTTTTGCAACCGCGCAGGTGCCAGTGCTGGGGCTGGTTGAAAATATGGCGGGCTATGCCTGCCCGCATTGCGGCAAGATCAGCGATCCGTTTGGCACCGGCGGGGCAGCGACGCACGCCGCGGCCATGGATATCCCGCTACTCGCGCGGATCATGCTCTCGCTCGATATCCGCACGGCGAGCGATGCCGGCACGCCGCCCGCCGCGGCAGAGCAGGGGCCGGATGCGCCCTTTGCAGCACTTGCCGGGCATGTGGCGGCCTGGCTAAGTGCGCGGCAGGCGCAGCAGGCGGCATGAGCAGCGCACAGGGCCTGCGTCGCCGGCTGGAGCATGCGGCCCGGCATTCCCCGCTCGAACGGGTGACGCGCCGGGGGCTGCTGCTGGGGGCCGGGGCAGCGGGCGGGCTGATCGTCGCGTGGCAGCTGTGGCCGCGCCATTATGCGCACAATCTGGTCGCCGCCGAGGGCGAGAGCATTTTCAATGCCTATGTGAAGATTGCCGCCGATGGCACGGTGCGCGTGGTCGTGCCACAGTGCGAAATGGGCCAGGGCATCACCACGCTGCTGGCCCAGGTGGTGGCTGATGAGCTGGGGGCGGACTGGCGCACCATGGGCGTCGATATCGCGCCGATCAATCCGGTTTATGCCAATCGGCTGGCGCTGGCCGAAGATGCAGCGATGGTCACGCCCCGGCACCTGCTGCCCGATGCATTCGGCGAGGCCGTGCAATGGGTGCATGTGGAGCGCGCCGTGCGCGATGGCGCGATGCTCACCATGGGATCAAGCGGCGTCCGCATGTTCGAAGTGCCGGTGCGCGAGGCGGCGGCCCTGGCGCGCATCCAGCTGCAAATGGCGGCGGGCAGGCGCTGGGGGGGCGATTGGCACGAAACCGATGTGGCCGCGGGCTTTGTCACCATGGGGAAAAGGCGGCTGCGCTTTGGCACGCTCGCAGCAGAGGCGGCCCGGCTGACCCCGCCTGCCGACATCGAATTCCGCGCGACCAGCGACGAAGGGCTTTATGGCCGCAGCCTGCCCCGGCTCGATACGCCGGCCAAGCTCGATGGCAGCTTCACCTTTGCGGGCGATGTGCGCCTGCCCGATCTGGTCTATGCCGCCATCCGCCAGGGCCCGGTAGGTGACAGCCGGCTGCTCTCCACCGCCAGGGGCGGACCGGCCGTGCCGGGCCTGCTGCGCGTGGTGAAGACCAAGCGGTTTGTGGCGGCGGTGGCGACCAACTGGTGGGCCGCCAATCAGGCGCTCGATCGGCTTGCCCCCCGCTTTGAAACGACGGGCGGCACGGCAGACAGCAGGCGGATCGCCGCCCGGCTGAAACAGGCGATTGCAGGCGGAGATGGCAGCGGCATTGCCCGGCGGGGGGATGTGGCAGCGGCGATGACCGGGCAAAAGATCGTCCAGGCGGATTATCTGGTTGCCCCGGCCCTGCATGCCGCCATTGAAACGCGCACCGCAACGGCCCGGATCGGCAATGGCCGCGCCGAAATCTGGGTGGCGAGCCAGGCCCCGGCGCAGTGCCGCGCCGCCGTGGCCGCCGCAATCGGGCTGCCTGAACAATCGGTCACGCTGTATCCCATGCACGCCGGCGGCGCATTCGATGTGGCGCTGGAGCATGAGGCCGCGTGCCAGGCCGCCATCATCGCCAAGGCCATCGAACGGCCGGTGCAGCTGATCTGGTCACGCGCCGAAGAGATCATCCGCGATGTGCCCCGCGCGCCCGCCCGCGCCCGGATGCAGGCCGTGCTCGATGGGGCAGGCCGCATCTTTGCGCTCACCACGCGGATTGCAGCCCCGCCTGGGCGCCACGAAAGCAATGCCCGCCTGTTTGATGGCGCAAGCCCCGCAGCAGCGATGGCGCTGGCGGCAGGGCGCAGCGATGCCGCAATGGTGGATGGGGCGTTGCCGCCTTATGCCATTCCCAATGTTGCGATCGATCATGTGCCGGCGCAGATCGATCTGCCGGTCGGCCGCTGGCGCGGCAATGCCGACAGCTATACCGCCTTTTTCACCGAGGCCTTTGTCGATGAAATGGCGACCCGCGCCAACATGGATCCCTTTTCCTATCGCATGTTGATGCTCTCCGGCAATGCAGCGCTTGCCCGCTGCCTCACCATGGCGACCAGCATGGGCGGCTGGCAGGGCGGGGTGGCCGGCTCTGGCCAGGGCATTGCCTGCCACAGCATGCGCGGCAGCCACATCGCCATCCTGCTGGAAGCGGCCCAATCCGAACGCGGGCTGCGCGTGCTTCGCATTGCCGCGGTGGCCGATATCGGGCGCATCATCAATCCCGATGTTGCGCGCCAGCAGATCGAGGGCGGCCTGATCTTTGGCCTGGCAGCCGCTGTCGGGGCGAGCACACACTATAAAGCCGGGGTTGCGCAGGCGCGGCGGATTGGACAGTTGAATTTGCCGCTGCTGCGGCATTCCCCCAGCATACAGGTGGATTTTGTGGACAGTGATCGTGATCCGGGCGGCATGGGCGAATTGGGCGTCCCCGTGGTTGCGCCAGCCCTTGCCAATGCGCTGTTCACGCTCACCGGTCGTCGCATCCGCCGCCTCCCGCTTGCCGCACGGGCGCTGGATTGACGATGGCAGACCATGCCCCCGCCACCCCGGCGCAACTGCCGCCGGATCATCCGCCCGTCGCGGTCGGCCGGATCGGGGTGCTGCTGGTCAATCTGGGCACGCCCGATGCGCCAGAGACCGGGCCGGTGCGGCGCTATCTGCGTGAATTTCTCTCGGATCGCCGGGTGGTCGAAATTCCGCCGGTCATCTGGCAGCCGATCCTCCACCTGTTCGTGCTGGCCACGCGCCCGCGCCGATCGGCAGAGGCTTATGCCGCGATCTGGACGGATCAGGGCTCGCCACTGGCCGTCATCACCGCCGAACAGGCCGCCACCCTTTCGGCGCGGCTGACGCAGGGCACCGGCGGGCGCATCCATGTCGATTGGGCCATGCGCTATGGCCAGCCCGCCATTGCCCCGCGGCTGAAGGCGATGAAGGATGCAGGGTGCGATCGCATTCTGCTGGTGCCGCTCTACCCACAATATTCCGGGGCGACGACGGGCACAGGCTTTGATGCCGCGGCGCGCGCGCTGGGCGAGATGCGCTGGCAACCGGCGCTGCGCACCATGCCGCCTTATCATGATGATCCGGCCTATGTCGCCGCCCTTGCCACAGCCACCCGCGCTGGCCTTGCCGGGCTGGATTTTGCGCCCGATGCCATTCTTGCCAGCTTTCACTCGATGCCGCTGCGCACGCTGGAGCTGGGCGATCCCTATCATTGCCAGTGCCGCAAGACAGCGCGGCTCCTGGGCGATGCGCTGTCCGATGTGACCGGGGGCGCACCGTTGCGGGTGTCGTTCCAGTCGAAGCTTGGCCGCGCAAAATGGCTGGAGCCGGCGACCGATGCGACGCTGGCCGCGCTGCCGGGCGAGGGCGTGAAGAAGGTGGTGGTGATCTGCCCGGGCTTTTCGGCAGACAATCTCGAAACGCTGGAAGAAGTGGCGATGGAAGGGCGCGAAACATTTTTGGAGGCGGGCGGCACCGATTTTGCCTATCTGCCGTGCCTCAATGCCGCAGCGCCCGGGATGGACATGCTCGAAGCCCTGGTGCGGCGCGAGCTGATGGGCTGGCTTTAAGGCTGGCTCTTTCGCCCCGCTTGCCCCGCGCACGACGATGCGCTTGCAGCGGCCCGCCAAACGGATAAGCTTGCAGTCGCGAATTCCGCAACGGAATCGGATCAAAGAGAGGATGGCATATGGCACGGGTGGCAATCGTGACCGGGGGAACCCGGGGCATTGGCGAGGCGATTTGCGTGGCGCTGAAAGAGGCGGGCTTTGACGTTGTCGCCAATTATGCGGGCAATGCCGAACGCGCCGCACGCTTTACCGAGCAAACGGGGATCGCGGCCTATCAATGGGATGTGGCCGATCATCAGGCCTGCCTTGATGGCTGTGCCGCCGTTGCGGCCGCGCATGGGCCGATCGATGTCGTCATCAACAACGCCGGCATCACGCGCGATGGCACGCTGGTGAAAATGGATCATGCGGCTTGGAAGGCCGTGATCGACACCAATTTGGGCGGCTGTTTCAACATGGCGAAGGCCACGTTTCCGGGCATGCTCGAACGCGGCTGGGGCCGCATTGTCAACATCGGATCGATCAATGGCCAGGCCGGGCAATATGGGCAGGTGAATTATGCCGCCGCCAAATCCGGCATCCACGGCTTCACCAAGGCGCTGGCGCAGGAAGGGGCGAAAAAGGGCGTCACCGTGAACGCGATTGCACCCGGCTATATCGATACGGACATGGTGGCCGCGGTGCCGCCGCCTGTGCTTGAAAAGATCGTCGCCAAAATTCCGGTCGGGCGGCTCGGCCAGGCGCATGAAATTGCGCGCGGCGTGGTTTTCCTCTGTTCGGAAGATGGCGGCTTTGTCACTGGCTCGACATTGTCGATCAACGGCGGCCAGCATATGTACTGATGGGGCGGAGCCTGCCCTTTTCGGCGCCGGTGAAGCGCTCCATCACCATTGCCGGGCACCCGACTTCGATCAGCCTGGAGCCGCTGTTCTGGCGCGCGCTGGAAGAAGAGGCGGCGCGGCGTGCGCTGCCGCTCAGCGCGCTTGTGGCACAGATTGATGCGCTGCGGCTGGAACAGGCGGGCCGGGGCAAGGCTGCCAATCTGGCGTCAGCCATCCGGCAATATCTGTTTGCGCTCCAGCAATCCTAAAATGGCAGCCAGCGCTGCTTCTTGCTGAACTTCATATAGCCGACATTGGCCCCCAGCCGCACCCCGACGCCAAGCCGGATCGGAATGAGCACGACATCGCCGCGCCGCAAATAGCTGGCCGTGAAGCCGCCGACGAAATAGGCACTGCCTTCGCCCGCCGGAAAGCGCTTGTAGAGATCTTCGCTGTCATAAAGATTATAGACCAGCACGAATGTCTTGGCGGCATTGGCCCCGGCATCAAAGCCGATGGAAGGGCCAGTCCAATAGGCCGGCATTTCGCCTTCCACCTTGTGCATCAGCGTGCCGGAGCCATAGCGCAGCCCGACCACCAGTGCGCCCGATGCCTCGCGCCCCGCAATATAGGCATTGGGTTCGCCCTGATCCTTCAAAATGTCTTCGATGATCTTGGCCAGCCCTTCGGCCCCCTTGCCAAACACCCCTTCGGCCGCGCCCAGCAGATCGTCCTTGCGATAGGTGGCCTGCTGGCTGCCAGGCTGGGTCACAGGCGGGGGGAAATCCGGCCCGGCCTGCTCGGTGCCGGGGGTGGGCTGATCCTGCCCGG
>CAZFYJ010000014.1:0-19076 GCA_964523215.1 uncultured Sphingomonadaceae bacterium
CTTTGCCCCATATTCTCCGGCGTGATTGACGCGGATCATCGCATCCACCGTGCGGCGGGAGGGGGGAATATGTGCGCGGCTGTGCGCCATGGATGCGGCCTTTGCTCAACGTTACGGGCGGGATGCGCGCCGCAACAGGCCCAAGATAAGCGCCGCCCCGCCGATTGAAAAGAGGGCGTTGAACCCGGCAAGCGAAATGCCGAACAGATCCCAGGGTGCCTCGTCACAGCGCATCACATGGGTGGAAAAGGGCGCATCGAGCACGCTTGTCCCGCTTGTCATCACTGCACAATCGGTGAGCCCTTCCCACCATTTATACTCAACCCCGGCGTGAAATGCGCCGATCACCCCGCTTGCGGCAATGGCAAGCGCGGCGAGCATCAGCAGCATGCGCCCGGCCGCATGCGATTGCAGCGCCAGTGCGCCCCCGGCCAGCACGATCGCCGTCATGTGCGGCCAGCGCTGCCAAAGGCACATTTCGCACGGCATCAGGCCAAAGCCATATTGGCTGACATAGGCGCCGCCCAGCAACGCTGCGGGCAGCAGCAGGGCCAGCAGATGGGAGGCGTGCCGAGGCGTCATTCTGATGCGGCTGTGATCAGGGAGCGCTTTTGGGAACCGGCGCACCGCGCGGCACGGCAGCCCCGGCTTTCGCTCCCGATTTGGCGAGCGGCTTGGGCAGCATCAGGCTTTCGGCATATTTGGGGTTCTCTGCCAGCCGCCCCATTGTCTGCAGCGCATAAAAAAGCTGAAAATCCTCGATGCCCTTCGCCTTCAGCTGCTCGGCCGTCATTGCAAAGCGCGGATCGGCGGCGCTGTCCTCGGTCAGCATCGCGGCGGTCGTGGGCTTTTCGTTGATCAGGTGGCGGCGCAGATCGGCCTCGCGCACCTTGGGCCGGTTTTTGTAATCGGGGTCCGAAATCTGCGGCACTTTGATGTCCGGTTCGATCCCGCCTTCCTGCACGGAGCGGCCCGATGGCGTGTAATAGCGCGCCGTCGTCAGCCGCAGGGCTGTGGTTCCCTCGCGGTCGAGCGGGAGGATCGACTGCACCGAACCCTTGCCAAAGCTGCGTTCGCCCATCACCACCGCGCGGTGATTGTCCTGCAGGGCACCGGCCACGATTTCCGCGGCAGAGGCCGATCCCGCATCGATCAGCACGATGATCGGCAGGCCGCGTGCCAGATCGCCTGTCCGTGCCGAAAAGCTCATCGATTCGCCGCGCGCCCGCCCGCGCTGGGAAACAATCAGCCCCTGGTTCAGAAACGCATCGCTGACCTGCACTGCCTCGTCCAGCAGGCCGCCGGGGTTGGATCGCAGATCGAGCACATAGCCCAGCGGCTTGCGGCCCAGCTTCTTGTCAATCTCGCCAAAGGCAGCCTCCAGCCGATCGCCCGCATTGCCCGAAAATGTGGTGAGCGTGATGATGGCGATATTGTCCTTCACTTCCCACTTCACCGGGCGCAGCTGAATGATCTCGCGCTTCAGCGTCACGTCGATCGGCTTGTCGCGCCCCGGCCGTGCCAGCTTGATGTCGATCGTTGTGCCGGGCTTGCCGCGCATCATCGACACCGCATCGTCGAGCGAGGCCCCGGCCAGCAGCTGGCCGTCAATATGGGTGATGAAATCGCCCGCCTTGATGCCGGCGCGGTCTGCCGGGGTGTCCTGCGTCGGCGCGATCACCTTCACAAAGCCGTCTTCCATCGTCACGGTCAGGCCAAGGCCGCCATATTCGCCATCGGCGGTGGTGCGCAGATCGGAAAAATCCTTCACGTTCAGATAGGCGCTGTGCGGATCGAGGCTGGTGAGCATCCCCTGGATCGCGCCTTCGATCAGCTGGCTGTCCTTCACCGGCTCCACATAATTGGCGCGCACCCGCAAAAAGGCATCGATGAAGCGGCGGATTTCATCATCGGTGCGGGCATCGACCGAAGCCATCGCCGCCGTCGCCATCGGCACCACGGCAATCGCGCTCAGCGCAAAGGCCGCCTTGAATGATGCGAAACGCGACATCGCCATAATCCGAATTCCTTCCACGCACATCGCCACCGGGCGACTCCCATATGGCCTAATCTAATCTTAACCCAGCCTGTCGCAAGCGCCGACTATGGTAAACAGCGTGCTGGCCCAAAATCGCGCATGCCTGTGCCAACTGTGAAGAAACAGGGTGAACGCCTGTGCGGCCGGGGCAGGGGCAGCACGCAGCGGGTCGTGCGCGTCAAAGCAGCGTCGCGATATCGATGGGGCGGCCCTGGCGGCGCAGCTCGACCGTGATGATCGGCCGGTCCGGCCCGGCGCGGCCAATGGGCGATCCTTGCGATACGCTGTCCCCCACGTTCACCGATCGGGCGATCAGATTGGTGACGAGGCTGCTCCAGCCGCTGCCATGATCGATGATGATGATGGTGCCATAGCCGCGATAAGGCCCGGCAAAGGCAATGCGCCCATTGGCCGGGGCGACCACCTGTGCGCCTGCCTGGGTGCGGATGCTGATGCCATCCATGCGCGCGCCGCCATCCGTCATCTCGCCAAATCCTGCGACCAGCCGCCCCAGCACGGGCAGGCGATAGGCAGGCGGGCCGCCTGGCGCGGCGGCCGCTGAATCGACGGATGCCGCCGCACGGCCGGGGGCTGCCGGGCGCATTGCGGGGCCGGGCAGCTGGGCCAGCCGATCGCGCACATCGGCATTGCCCGCCAGCTCATCGAGCAGGCCCGTGAGATCGCGGGCTTCTTCTGCCATGGCAATGGCGCGATCGCCCTCGATTGCGGCCGATGCAGCCAGCTGGCGTGAACGGGCACGCCGCTCTCCCTCCAGCCGCACCAGCGCGCGCCGTCGCTCGCCCAGCCGGTCCCGCTCGCCCTGCAGCGCACGCGCCGCCAGTTGCGCTTCTTCGCGGATGGCCCGGGTGCGGGCCAGTTCCTGCTGCAAGCCGGCCGTGCGCCGCTCGATTTCCGGCATGATCTGATCGAGCACGATGCGCACATGCACCATTTCCTCGATCGATCCGGGGCTGGCCAGCACGGTGATGGGCGGGCGGCGCGAAAGGCTCTGCAACGCGCCGGTCAGCCGCAGCATCGGGGCCTGTCGTTCGGCCAGCAGCGCCCGCTGTTCGGCAAGGCGCCTCTGCACCATGGCCAGGCGCACCCGCGCCGCTTCGATCGCGGCTTCGGATGCCTGGATGCTGATTGCCATCGCAGCGGCCTGCTGTGACGCGCGCTGGGCGGCATCGGCAATCGTATCAGCCTCGCGGGCGAGGGCTGCGCTTTTTGTCTCCGCCTCGGCGGCCTGTGCCTTGGCACGGGCCAGCGCGGCGCGATCCTCCGCCGCTGCATCGGGCACCGAAAGCTCGGCGGCGGGCTGGGCCAGCGCCATCAGCGCGCCGCCGCCCGCCAGCGCAGCGGCAATGATGATGAACAGGCGCATCAGCATGATCGCCTATCCTTCGCGGTGATAGGGGTGGTTCGTCAAGATGCTGTAAGCCCGCCACAGCTGCTCGGCCAGCAGCGCACGGGCCATCAGATGCGGCCAGGTGGCACGGCCAAGCGCAAACAGCCGGTCCGCCCCGGCCCGCTCGTCAGCGCCCAGCCCATCTGCCGCACCGATCAGAAAGCGCAGCTCGCGCACGCCATCATCACGCCAGCCGCCGATCAGCCGCGCAAATTCTGCCGAAGCGAGGAGATCGCCGCGTTCGTCAAGCGCGATGCAGCGCAGCGGCGTGGCCGCGGGCGGCGGGGGCTTGCCGCCATTGTCGGGCAGTTCGGTGATCCGTGTGGGCCAGCCGATGCGCCGCACATAGCGATCGACCAGGGCAGCTTCCGGGCTCTGGCCGATCCGCCCGCGCGCGACAATGTGCAACAGCACCCGCGATCAGGCAGGGTGGACGGGCGCAGGCCCGGCGCCCGGCATCGCGGCGGGCGCGGGCGCATCCCCGATCGACCACATGCGCTCCAGATTGTAAAAGCTGCGCACTTCGGGGCGAAACAGGTGGACAATCACGTCGCCGGCATCAATCAGCACCCAATCTGCGGCGGGCAGGCCTTCGAGCCGGGCGATCACGCCCGCTTCTGCCTTGATGCGCTCTGCCAGTTTCTGGGCCATGGCGGCCACCTGGCGCGTCGATCGGCCGCTGGCGATCACCATATAATCGGCGATGCTGCTTTTGCCTTCCAACGGGATGGTGACGAGCTCGATGGCCTGATCGTCGTCAAGCTGCGCCAGCACCAGGCGGTGCAGCGCATCGGCAGTCAGATCAGGCTTGGCGAGGGGGGCGTCGGTGGCGTGTGCGGTTGCCGTGTGCAAGCGAGTTTCCCTTTAGCTGGACCGAACCAGCCGGCGCATCAGCGGATCGCGCACAGGGCGCTCCGCCATTGCAGCATACCAGTTCGGATTGGCCCGCCGGATCGCGGTTGCGGATCGTGGATCGTCCAGGAAACGCAGCACAACAAGCGCGGGCAAGCTCCATTCTGTCCATCTTCGTGCCGTGGCCGGCGGGTGGACAGCACCGCGCAGCCAGCCCGCAGCAACACTGCGCCGGGCATGGCGTTCATAGCCCGGTCTGGCCACAACTGCAATCGGCATCATGCGCGCAATGCGCCGCCAGTCGCGCCAGAGGTGGAACTGGCCGAGATTATCGGCCCCCATCAGCCACACAAAGCGCCGCCTGGGATAACGCCGTGCGAGCCGCGCCAGCGTCTCCACGGTGTAGCGCGTGCCCAGCGCCGCCTCGATCGCGGTGGCGCGGATGCGGCTGCGCCGCGCCATGGCCTGTGCCGAGGCAAGCCGGGCTGCAAGCGGGGCCATGCCCGCCTTCGGCTTCAGGGGGTTGCCGGGGGAAACGAGCCACCATGCCTCATCGGCGCCCAGCGCCTTCAGCGCCGCCAGGGTGATGGCACGGTGGCCGCCATGGGCGGGATTGAACGATCCGCCGAGCAGCAGGGTTTTCACCGGGGCAGATGGCATCAGGGGCGCAGCTGGCCTGTCCCGCGCACCAGCCATTTATAGGTCGTCAGCCCTTCGAGCGCGACCGGCCCGCGCGCGTGCAGCCGCCCGGTGGAAATGCCGATTTCGGCGCCCAGGCCGAATTCGCCGCCATCGGCAAATTGGGTGGAGGCATTCCACATCACGATGGCGCTATCCACGCCGGCCAGAAAGGCCTCGGCCGCGCGTGCATCTTCGGTGATGATCGCATCGGTGTGGTGGCTGCCATGAGCGGCGATATGCGCCATCGCGCCGCCCACGCCATCCACCATCGCGATGCTGACAATGGCATCGAGATATTCGGTGCCCCAATCCGCCGCACTGGCCGGTGCCACGCGCGGATCGAGCGCCTGGATGGCGGCATCGCCCCGCACTGCGCATCCGGCCGCCAGCAGCGCGCCCACAATCCGCTGCGGCGCGGCAAAGCCCCGATCGATCAGCACGGTTTCGGTGGCCCCGCAAATGCCGGTGCGGCGCATCTTGGCATTCACCACCAGCGCCTCCGCCATGTCCGGCGCGGCCGCCGCATGCACAAAGCTGTGGCAAATGCCGTCGAGATGGGCGAGCACGGGCACCCGCGCTTCATCCTGCACCCTCGCCACCAGCGATTTGCCGCCGCGCGGAATGATGATGTCGATCAGGCCCTGCGCGCGCAGCATCGCCCCCACGGCGGCGCGATCCTGCGTGGGGATGAACTGCACGGCATCGGCAGGCACGCCGGCTGCCGCAATCCCGGCCACAAAAGCGGCATGAATGGCGCGGTTGCTGTGCATTGCCTCGCTGCCGCCGCGCAGGATCACGGCGTTGCCGCTCATCAGCGCGAGGGCCGCTGCATCCGCGGTCACATTGGGGCGGCTTTCATAGATGATGCCGATCAGCCCCAGCGGCACGCGCACCCGTTCCAGCACCAGGCCGTTGGGCCGGGCTGTGCGTTCGATCAGCTGGCCCACCGGATCGGGCAGGCGGCCGATGGCCGCCACCGCATCGGCAATCCCGGTCAGCCGCGCCGGATCGAGCCGCAGACGATCGAGCATCGCCGCCGAAAGGCCAGCCGCCGTGCCCGCTGCCATATCGCGCGCATTGGCGGCAAGAATGTCGCTTTGGGCCGCGCGCAGCGCATCGGCTGCCGCCGCCAGCGCAGCCGCCTTGGCCGCAGTCGGCAAGGCTGCCAGCCGGGTTGCGGCCTCCCGCGCAGCGCCCGCCATGCGCCGCACCAGCGCCATGGCATCGGCACCCGCATCGGCGCTTGCATCCGTGGCGGGATCAGCAGGAAGATCAGCATGAAGATCGGCATTGGCCATGATGCCGTGGCGCTTAGCATGTGCCGCGCTGATCGCCAAGCAGCGCCGGGCCTGGAGCCGAGGCTTGTAAAATTGCGGTAAATGCGAAACATGGGCCGCAGATTGCGGGTTGCGGCTGAGAGGGTCAGGCATGGCACAGGGCGAAGATCAGCGCAGGGATGCAGCAGCATCCGCGCGCTATCGCGCCTTCATCAGCTATAGCCATGCCGATGCGCGCTTTGCGGCCGATCTGCAGCAGCGGCTGGAGCGCTATCGCCTGCCGGGCGGCAGCCTGCTTTCGGGGCGCGGGCCGCGGCTTGGCCACATGTTTCGCGATGTGGAGGATCTGCCGGCGGCGACGGATCTGTCGGCCGCGGTGCAGCGGGCGCTGGGCGAATCGGCGGCGCTGATCGTCGTCGCCTCGCCCGATGCCGCCCGCTCGCGCTGGGTGAATGCCGAGGTGCGGCTGTTTCGCGCGTTGCATCCGGATCGGCCGGTGCTGGTGGCGCTGGTGCGCGGCGAACCGGCAGAGGCCATCCCCGAAGCCGTTGCAGAAACCGGGCAGGAGCCGCTGGCTGCGGATTTCCGCAACGTGCGCAGCAGCGAACGGCGGCTGGCGCTGCTGCGGATCGTGGCGGGGCTGGTGGATCAGCCGCTCGACGCGCTGGTGCAGCGCGATGCCCAGCGGCGCACGCGGGGTGTGATGGCCGTCACGGCGGCCAGCCTGGCAGCGATGCTAGTCATGGCCGCGATGACGGCATTTGCTCTTTCCGCCCGCAATGAAGCGCGCAGCCAGCGCGCCGAGGCCGAAGGGCTGATCGAATATATGCTCACGGATCTGCGCCGTGAAATGACCGGCACGGCCCAGCTGCGCGTGATGGAAGGGGTGAATGCCCGGGCGCTCGCTTATTATCAGCGGCAGGGCGATCTTGCAGACTTGCCGCCAGACAGTCTGGAGCGGCGCGCCCGCGTGCTGCACGCCATGGGCGAGGATGATGCGAACCGGCGGCTGGATCTGAAGGCTGCGGCGCAGACATTTGCAGAGGCGCACCGCACCACGGCGGCGCTGCTCGCGGCCGATCCTGCCAATCCCAAGCGCATTTTCGCCCATGGGCAGAGCGATTATTGGGTGGGCCGCGTGGCCGAGCTGCAAAAGGACTGGGATAAGGCGCTGCGCTATTACCGTGCCTATGCCGAAAGCGGGCGTCGGCTGATCGGCATCGCGCCGGATGATCCCGCTTATATGATGGAAATGGGCTGGGGGCAGAGCAATATCGGCATCGTGCAGCTGATAGGGCTGAAACAGCCGGCTGCCGCACGCGCCAGCTTTTCCGCCGCCTTGCCGTGGATCGAGCGGGCCAGCCGCCGCCGCCCGGACGATCAGGCGCTGTGGCAGGAAATCGCCAATCAGCACGCCTGGCTTGCCGATTGCTATTTTCTCGAAGGAAATTTTGCCGCAGCGCTCGCGGCGCGGCAGAAGGAAGAAGCGCTGAAGCAGCGGATTTTGGCAGCCCGCCCGCTCAATCGGGATGCGCAGGCCAATCTTGCCAATGCGCAGCTGGCCATCGCGCTGGTCGCCGAAAAGCTGGGCCGGCGCGATCTGGTGCGCAACCGGCTTGAACAGGCGCAGCAGGCCTATGAGGCCCTTATCGCGGCAGACCCGGACAATGCCTTCTGGGCAGAGCGTCGCCGCTTCATCATCCGTTTCACACAGCAGCAGGGGATATGACCATGATCAATGCAGGGCAGATGGACGATGCCGCCGCGACATCAATGCGTGGCGGTGCGCCGGGCGGGGCGCGCGATGAGCGCAGTGTCCTCGCGTCACGAATCAACCGGCCCCGCTTTGATCAGCGCATCTGCTATATTTTCGTGCACCAGCTGAAGATCAGCGAAAAGGGCGTGCTGCACTATCGGCTCTATGCCCATCATGACGAAAATGGCAGCGCCGACATGCGGCTATGGACCAATTTCATTCATCCCAATGCCAATGCCAATCCCGCCGGCTATCCAAACAACAAGCCGGTCAAGCCGCAGATCGAGGCGCTGGTGGCCAATGCCATGGCAGGCGGCACCAGTCCGTCGCCGGTCAAGGGTGCCAGCCTCACCCAGATGGAATTTCGGCATCGCGCCTATCATGCCTTTTTCTTCGATCATGATGGCTGGGAATTTGCATCGGGCGCGGGCGGGCAGAAGCCGCCGGTGCTGTTCGATGAAACCGGGCACGGCAAGAATCACAGCTTTTTTGACGGGTTTTTCATGGATGTTGCGGCGAATGGCACTCGGCGCAATGTGTTCGTGATGGTCAATCACCGCAAGAAAGACGGCAATGGCGAAGATTTGCCGACACGCGGGGCAAGCCCAGGGCCTGCCATGCCAGTGAAGTTTGATCTGCTGACCTATTTGCCGCTGGATGGCGGCGGGCGGCTGCTGGTCCAGTTCGATCCCACTGGCAATAACACCGGGAGCACCTTTGCCCCGCCTCCGCCATAAGGGGCCGGTGCCGCGCATTGGCACATTGCGCTGACACGGCTATGTTTGGTGCATGATGGCTCCGGAACCGATTGCCACTGCCCAGCTTGCCCCCATCTTGCGCCTGGCCCGGCAGGGCGCAACCGATCTCGCAACGGCGCGGCTGAATGCGCTGGGGGCGGAGGCCATTGCCGCCAGCGCTGATGCGCTGACGCTCAAAGGCAGGTTGCTGAAGGATGAGGCGGCGCGGCTGCACGGGGCGGCCCGGCGGGCATGCCTCGATGCAGCGGGTGCGGCCTATCTGGCCTCTGCCCGGCTGCGGCCTGCGACCTATCCGCTCATCAACGCGGCGACGCTCGCTTTCCTCGCCGATGATGATGTGCGCGCCTATCAGATGGCGGCCAATGTGCTGGCGATGATTGATGACGGGGATCATGCACCCGAAACGCCCTATTGGCTGGCGGCGACTCGCGCCGAGGCGTTGTTGCTGCAGCGTGAGGATGCCCAGGCGCAGCTGGCGCTGGAAACGGCCTTTGCCCATGCGCCGCGGGCCTTTGAAGATCATGCGGCAACGGTGCGGCAATGCGCCGCCATCCTCGCGCATGGCCAGCGTGATGATGGCTGGCTCGAGCGGTTTCGCCCGCCGCCGATCATATGGTTTCAGGGGATTTTGGGGCTGGACGATGCGCTGGACAAGGCCGATGGCGATGCCGCCCGTCTCACTGATGCGGTGCGTGCACTGGCGCCGTCGCATGTGTGCGGCGCGCTGGCCGCGGGCGCTGATATCATCATTGGCGAGGCTGCGGTGATTGCCGGGGCGGCGCTGCATGTGATCCTGCCCGCGCCGGTCGATCTGTTTGTCGCGCAGTCGGTCGCGCTGATGGGAAAAGCTTGGGAAGGGCGCTTTTATGCGCTGCTCGGCCAGGCTGAAAGCCTGATCACGCTCGATGTGGCGGGGGGCTATTCGCCTGCCGCCGTGGCGCTGGCGGCGCGGATGGCCATGGGAATGGCGGTGCGCCAGGCGCACCTGCTCTCGGGCGCGGCCATGGCGCTATATGCCGGGCCACAGCAGCCGAGCGACGCCGCGGCAACGCTGCTCGCGCACTGGCAAACGGCAGGGCGTCCGCTGCAGCATGTGCCGGTTGCGGCGAGCAAAGCCGTGCCCGGCGGGCATGCCGGTGGCGATCAGCCGGCGCCGCTGCGTTTCTGGTGCATCGATGCCCAGGGCGCGCCGCAGCATGTGCCGATTGATGATGCTGCCGCGCTTGCTATGCTGCTGGCGTCGCCCGCTGCGGGGGTGCGCCTGTGCGATGTCGGGCCGGTGGGTGATGGCGGAAGCGGGGGTTCCAGCGGGGGGGCGATGCCACCGCTTCTGGCCCGGTTGGGCGCGGCCCAGGCAGGCGGGCTGCAGCTGCCGGTGGCGGTGGCTCGGGACAGCGGCGGGGAAGGCCCGCGCTTTGCGCTGTTCACCGAGCCTGCCGCCCTGTGCCTGCTGGCCGGCGGCCTGCTCGATGATGCAGCGCAGCTTCAGCCCGCGGGCGTGATCGGCGATGTGTCTGGGGAAGTGCCGGTCTTCAGCCTGCGCCTCTAGAGCGATTTCGCATGAGATGGAGACAGCTTACGCATGGGACATCGCGGCAGAGCAACGAATGAGAGCCAGCTTTTGAGTCCATCAAAAGCGAACAGGCTCTGAAGGCCGGCCGCAGCGGCGGTGGCGCTGCCGGAAAATTCCGCAACAAAAAAGGCGACACCCGCAGGTGCCGCCTTCTTGTCTGGGGGAGGGCCAGGCCAGCGGCCACGCCCTTCCGCATCTTACATGCCCGAACCGGGACCGTAGGTGATTTCCACGCGACGGTTCTGGTCGTTGCGAACGCCGTCGAGCGTTTCAACACGCGGCTGCGATTCGCCAAAGGCCTGAGCCGAAATGACGCCCGCCGGGATGCCCCGCGCCGTCATATAGGCAGTCACTTCGCGGTTGCGCCGCTGCGACAGGCCGATGTTATACTGCACGCTGCCCGAACGGTCGGCGTGGCCAGCCAGCATCACGCTGGCATTGCCGCAGTTGCGATAGGCGCTGATGGCATTGTCCAGCGTTGCCGCGGCATCAGCCGTGATGTTGGACTTGTCGTGATCGAAGAACACGATGTACGGCCCACGGGCGCATTCCACGCGCGGCGGCTCTGGCGGAGCAACCACCTGCGGCGGCGGCACCACGGCCGGGGTCGGCGGCGGGGCCACCTCAACCGGAGGCGCAACCGGGGTGGGCTCGGGCTCGGGCGCTTCGGCACCACCGAAATTATAGGTGAGCGTGCCGAGGATCGAGTGCGAACGGAAGCGGGTGGAAATATCGCGGCCAAGGCGATCCACCAGTGCTGAATCGCCTGCATTGAAGAAGCGATATTTCAGGCCGGCATCCCAGTTGCCAGAGAGCGGCGCACGCACGCCCGCCAGCACCTGCCAGGCAAGGCCGGTGTCCGAATCGTTGAGCCAGGTGGGAGCTGCGAAAATGCTCTGCACCTTGGTGCGCGCCACACCGATACCACCGCCGACGAAGCCTTGAATGCCATCGTCATCGCCGAAATCGAGCAGGCCGTTCAGCATGAAGCTGAGCGCGCTGGACGAGCCATTGACGTTGCGGTTTCCGGTGGCAACAGTCGTGCCGGCGCCCAGCGGAATGCCGACCAGCGAAACGGCGGCCGTTTCCATTGCGGCTTCGCGATAGCTGACTTCGACTTCGGTGCGGAAGGCGCCGAAATCATAGCCAACCACGCCGCCGACATCATAGCCATAATCATGGTTGAGGCTGCCCGCGTCATTCACGGTGCCAATGTCGAACTGCAAATCTTCGACGATCATGGCGCCGCCTTCGATGCCCACATACCAGCTGTCATCACGCGCCAGTGCGGGCGATGCCAGGGCAGTGGAAGCAAGCGCCACGGCAATGGCAAGCTTCTTCATATATTATCCCCTTTCAGACGAGACAGGTAAACGCTCTTGGCACGCTCTAAACTTTCGTTTGCTATCGCGCAAGGCCCCAAATGCCTCATATGTTGCCAAAATGTCGCATTTTGCACGGCAGTTGCCGGGCGACCATCTTGCTGCGCGGTGCGCGCTGGCCGGCGGCGAAATCCGGCATCAGGGGGCCAGCGCAAAGAGTTGCAATCGTGCAACAATCTGGGCGATGGCCGTGCGCGCCTCGCTGTCGATGACGGTGCCGCCGCCGGGCAGCGCGAGCGCAGGAGGGGCCTGCCATGCCCCACTGGCGAAGATCAGGCTGCCCCCGCCCCCCGCCGCAGATATGCGGCAGGCCATGCCCGAAACCGGGGCAATGAAGCGCCAGCCGCCGCCCGTGAAAATGGCCAGACGCTGCGGTTCGCCCGCCCATTCGCCCGTGGGCGCGCTGCCGGTTGCCCAGCACTGGCCGGGCGCTGGCGATGACGGCGGGCTGTTGCCGGGTGCCCCCTGCACCACTGGCGAGAGCAGCGCCTCGATCAGGATCAGGGCCTCATTATGGGTGATGTCCTTGTGCGATTGGGCAGCGGCAAGCAGGGGCAGGGCAAAGCGCGGGCTGGCAGGCATGGTCATGATGCGGTCCTTTGTTGACAATTTTTGACATGAAGCGAGACAATTCTCGCCAAAAACATGATGTGGATCATGCGTTTAGGGCAGGTCACAGGGCGATGGCGGCTGTGAGCGCGGGGGACAGGCCAAAGGCCCCGATCTGGCAGATGGCGACCTCCAGACCCGTCGCGCCGCCAGCGCGCAGCGGGGCCAGATCGGCCGCCGCGAGGGTGATCTCGGCGCTCGCACAGTCTGTCGCGAAATTCGCACCATTGGTGGAGCTGATCGTCACGCGCCACGCTTCGGCGGCTTCGTCGAGCGGCGAATCGATGTCGTCGGTCCAGCCAAAGCCCGCCCGGCTGCGGCGCACCCAGCGCAGCTGCAGCGCGTCATCATGCCAGCCATGGCGCAGGTGCACCGGGGAAAGCGGCCTGCGCGCAAGGCTTGGCGCGACAATGGCGGCGTCGGCGCTGTCCAGCCCGCTGGTGGCGGCGGCGCGCACCGATGTTCCGGCAGCGGCATCCGCGCCGAGCGGGACCAGTCCGGTGCCGTCCAGCAGCAGGAAGGGCGCGCCGCTCTGGTGCCCCGCCACGGCCGCTTCGGTGCCCCAGCGCCCCCGCAGCAGTGCCGACAGGCGATAGCGCCCGCCCGGCAGCGGATCGGCCCCGGCAAACTGGATCAGCTCGGCACCCACCATCGCCAGATTCGCCCCGAAATAAAGCTGTTCGGGCGTGGCCGGGCTCAGGCTCATCTCCGGCGCGGCCAGCGCGACGATCAGCTGTGTCGAGCGATCCTCGATTGCGGGGTCGGCGGGCAGCAAAATGGTCTCGCACACGCCCATTGCGCTCGCCGGGCGGCTGATGCCGTGCATGGTCCATGGCGCGGCGGGGCTGGCACGCGTTTCGATGGTCGCCCCGCGCCAGCTGCTGCCTGTGCCGGCCACCGCGGCGTGCCATCCGGGCGATGTGGCGGCAAGGCCTGGCAGGGCCGGCAGATCGACCAGCGCGAGCCGGGTTTCGCCGGGATCAGGCGACGGGCTTGGCAGCATATCTCCGCCATCGGCAATGGCCAGCGGCGATGGAGCCGGCGCGATGGTCACGAGCGACAGCGTTGCCCCGGTTGCGTCCATCTCGATCGCCTCGATCTGCCAGCGGCCAGGAGTGGCGCTTGCCGCCATGCTGCCACCTTGATCGGGCAGATCGATTGCCAGCCGGTCGCCCGGCTGCAGGGCATAGGCCCATGGCCCGGCGCGCAGCTGGGCCGTGCGGCGGCCGACCAGCGCCCGGCGGGCCATCTGGCGCACCAGTGCCTGCGCATCCGATGCATCGAGCGCCATCGGCAGATCCTGCTGGCTGTGCCGCCACGCAGGCGGCGCATCGTGCCGTGCGGGAAGGGCGGCCGATTGCGCGCCGATCTGATAATCGCGGGCCGGATCATAATGGCGCAGCGTCAGCTGGCCGGGCAGATCGTCGCGGCTGCGTGCGGCGCGTTCGGGGCGGGCTTCGGCCAGGCCCGTCGCCACACTGCGCCAGGGGCCGGCGCGGCACAGGGCGGTTCCGCGTGCCTTCAGACCATACACCGGCATCAGCGGGGCGAGCGCGCCTGCCGCATTCTCCCCGCTGGCGGCAAGCCCGGCCACGGCAAAGGGCGCATCGGCGGCAAGCCCGGGGGCCAGCTGTGTCACCATGTCGCCGAGCATCGGCGGATCGGCCGGATCGTCTGCATGCACTTCGAAGGTGAGCGACGGGATGCGATTGCCGAAATCCGCCAGCGCCAGATCTTCAAACATCACATAAGCAAGGCCATGGTGCGCCGGGCAGGCATCCGGCCCCACATCGGCGGCGATCAGCGGATCGGGCGGCTGATCGGGCAGGCCGCGATAGACGCGCATCGCCACGGCCTGGCGAAATTGCCCGTCTGCCCCGCGCAACAGGCTGCCATCGGCCCAGATGCGCCCGATGCTGTGGATCGGGCGGGCCGAGAGCGCCACGGCAAAGGATGCCGAATAGCTGTAGCCGATGCTGTCCGGCCGTCCCTTGCCATTGCCCTGGCGGGTCTTGCGCTCGATCAGGTCGGTGGCCCAGATGACGCTGCCCGCCACCCGCATCGATCCATGGAGCGCGGGGATTTCGGTGCCATAGACAGAGGTTTGCACGCTCAGTTCGGTAAGGCGCGGGCCACGCCGCGCCTTGGGCTTGAACAGCGCCAGATCCGCCTGCTGGCCGATCATCGCGCCGATCGCGCCGCCCACTGGCCCGCCAATCGCGGTGCCGATCGCTGTCAATATCAGGGTTGCCATGAGGGATGCTCGCTTTCGCTGTTGGTGGGTGATGCGCCACATTGCCCGATCCCGAAGTGACCCAGCCATGCGCCCGGCAGCGGCAGCGGGCTTTCCACCACGCGGCGCAGGCCCAGATGCGCATGCACGGCCGTTTCCGGGCCGATCACGGCAAGGTGGCACTGCCTCGGGCCGAGCCTCAGCAGGGCGATATCGCCCGGCGCCGGCGGTTTCGCGCTGCGGTGCAGCCCGGCTGCGGCCAGCAGGCATTCCAGCCGCCCGGGATCATGATCGCGCAAGCCATAGCCCGTCGGCACCGGCCCCGGATCATGCCCGGCGCGCCGCAGCGCCAGCGCGACCAGCCCGACGCAATCCAGCCCATGGGCCGCATCGCGGCCATGGAGGCAAAAGCGCACGCCGATCAGCGCGCAAGCCGCGGCCCAGATGCGCAGGCCGATCTGCGCATCGGTGCGACCGGGCACCAGAAGGGCGGTGCGCGCCGGGGCTGCGGCGATATCCATCCGCTCAGCCACCGGGATAGCGGGTCAGCAGGTCCATGCCCGGCAGCCACGGCTCGCCCTGGAAATTGCGCGCATTGGCAAAGCGGCTGCGGCAGGTGGCGATGCGCTTGTCACAGCCCTGGTGCAGCTCCACCCGCGCCGGAAGTGCCGGCAGCACGCCCGGCGGATCGGCGAGCCACAGCTGCTGGCCGATCTGATCGACAATGCTGGTGCGCAGCCCCGCCAGCGGACCATCCAGCCAGCGCAGCAGCCCATGGGCATAGGCATCGGGCAGGATCGGCGCATCGATTGTCACGCGATCTTCGGCAATGGCCGTGATGCGGGTGCGCTGGATGCGCGGGGCCATGTCCACCCGGCACGCGCCATCGCCCAGATGCGCCCGGCAGGTCGGCGTGGTGAGGCGGCTCACTGGCGTATCGAGCGCGGGCGGGCGCAGCCGCATCTCGGCCGTGAAGCCCCCGTCGCGGATGCGCACGGCGGTCAGCCGCCCCGCGGCCACCGGCACCAGCGGCGTCGCTGCATCCTCCCAGTCTGCCAGCAGCAGCGAGAGGGTGGCGCCATCATAGCGCCCGGCCAGCAATTCCGCCTCGGACAGGGCGGCGTGCGAAAGCGCACCGGCCAGCTCCATGCTTTCGCCCTCCAGGCTGTCATCCAGCCGGATTGCGGAGGGGCGCATGCCCGGCGCCGCGCGATAGAGCAGGCCATCGCGCAGCAGATCGGCATCATGGGTGGTCAGGCCCAGGGTCGCGCCGTCGCGCCGCTCGATGCGCCAGCACCAGGCCAGCGTGATCAGCGGGGCTTCCAGCCAGGCCGGGATGGGAAGGGCAGGCGCGGGCAGCGCTGCCGGATGGGGTGCGGTTGCCATTGCCGTCAGCCCTCGCGCAGCTCGATCAGGGGCACGCTCGGCACCTCGCCTGCGGCAAAGGTGGCGCGTGAAACCTCCAGCCGGTCGCTGGCAAAGCGCACCGGCACATCAAAGCGAAAGCCCGCAGTGATGGCGGCACCGGCAGGCGGCGGCACGGCAAAATCAATATGGCCAAGCGGTGCGAGCGTCCAGCCGCCCGCCGGCCCATTGGCCTGCGGCACACCGCCCACCGCGATCAGCACGCTCTGCGCAACGGGCCGGGTGATCCGCCGCAGCTGGGGTGGCCCATGCTGCGCATCGCCATAGGCGCGCACCAGGGCAAAGCGTGTCTGCACGCCATCGCCCGTCCCAATGCGCTGATCGAGCGGGGTTGGCGTGCCTTCTCCCCCGGCCGAGCTCGCATCAAAGGGATCGCGAAAGCGAAAGCCGCGTGCCGCGCCGCGCCGATCCCGGAAAAAGGCCGTCAGCGTGGCCACATCCTGTTCGGACACTACGCCCGGCCCGGCATCATAGGCCATGCGCGCATCGGCCCATTCGGCCATCCGCGTTTCATGGCCCGAAGGGCTGGCGGCAATCTGGGTTGCAAATTCGGTGCTGACCAGCGCCTCGCGGCCAATGGCCAGCGGAAACAGCACATCGTCTATCGGGGTCATGCCATCCTCGCTTTCCTGCATGTTGGGGCCGAAATGGACAAAGCCATCGCGGCAGATTTGCGGGTATGCCCAGATGATGGTGGCGGGAAAGCCGCGCGCACGGGCTGCCTCTGCTGCTGCGTCGATCGCCTGCCACTGCGCCTTGTCGGCACTGTTCAGCACAAAGCCCGCCATGTAATTCTGTGCCGCAAGCGGATAGCCGAGCCGCGCATCGATTGCGGCCGCTGCCCGTGCGCGATCGCCGGCGCGGCCGCCGGGGCCGCCGCCCGTCACCCATTCATAATCCTCGCTTTGCAGAACATCATAAGCGGGCCAGGCCCAGCCAACCGGGCAATTTGCGCGGGCGAGCTCGGGCGCGTCGGCGGCAAAGCTGCCCGGCAGATAGACCAGCAGCAGCACGGTCGCGCCCGCTGCCCCGGCGGCATTGCGCACAGCGCTGGCAAGCGCGGCGGTGGACGAGGCGAGCAGCGCCCCGCAGGCATCGAGCATGGCCATCTGCGCTGCATTCAGCGGCGCGCGCACCGTGGGCAGCGCCACGCTCGCTGGCCCCAGCGCTGCGCTGGTGGCGGCATCATAAAGGCAGGGCCGCCCATCGGGCATGATCCACCACCATGGCTCGCCAATCTGAAACCGCACGGGGAGGCCGGCATTTTTTGCCAGCGTTACAAGATCGACCGCCACTGCCTGCAACCACGCCATCGCCGGGCCACAGGCGGGGGACAGCAAGGTGGACGGCGGGGTCCAGCCGGTCTGCGCCGGGCTGCCGTCGCTTGCCCGCTGCTTCCACGCATCGGGGCAATAGGCATCGAACAGTTCATAGGAAAGCGACCAGTTGATGCCCAGCCCTTCGGCGTTCGCCCGCGCTGCAAAATCGGCATGCCAGGCGGCACTTGCCGGGTTGATCGCGGGCGTGCCCGCTGGCCCGCCGGTGCTGCTTGCGCGCCATTGCCCGGCCTCGCGGCTCAGCACCGGAAAATGGCTCATCCCCACATAATGGGTGATGTCGCCGCGATCGCCCAGTGCGTGCAGCGTGCGGATGATGCGTTCGGGCGTCTGGTTGCACAGATCGTCATAGCCGGTTGCGATGGAAAGCCCGTGCGGGGGCACCATGGCATCCCCCGTGCGGATCATGCTGCCCGATCCGCTGGCCGCAAGATCGCTGATGATCGCCCAGCCGTGCTCCGGCGCTGCAAGATCGCCGCTGCTGCCATCATAAGCAGGCGGCACCATCGAAATGAACATGCGGTCAATATCGCCGGCCCACAGCGGATCGGCCTCGGCCGGATGCAGAAATCCGCCTGCCAGCGCATCGAAATCGAGGCTGATCACGGCATCATCGGGGCTGCCCGTGGCATAGTTCCACAGCCGCACATACCAGCTGCGCGCTGCGCCGCTTTCATCCCGGCCCTCGATCGTCAGCGTCGGGCCGTGCACCGCGTCAAGCGGCCTGATGCCGCCCGATCGCCATCGAAAGCGCAAGCTGGTGTGGCGATAGTCGCGCGCGGTTTCATAAGCACACAAGGGGTGGGAAAGCCGGTCCTCGCTGTCCCAGATCACGCCGCACAGATCCTGCTTGCGATAGAAGACGGCATCGATGCGCAGCGCATCGGCCCCGGTGGTGACCACGCTCGCCACCATCGGGCGAGGGAAGTTCACGGTCCAGCAGGCAGCGGCAAAGCGCTTCATCCAGCGCTGGTCGCGCCCGGGCGGCGGCTGGGCTGTGCGATCGATCAGGCACCAGGCCATGTCATGCCTCCTCGGCCAGAGCGCGGGCCAGCGTGCGGGCGAGCTGCCGGGCGGTCTGCGCCATGCGCGGGGCATCGGCCTGCCCGCCGCCATTGCCCTGGACCGTCACGCTGATGCGGATGTCGCGGGCGCGGCCCTGGGCGGCCAGCGGCTCGATCCGCCCGGTGGTGCCAGGCACGAACAGCTCCGGCCCGCGCTCGCCCACCAGATAGTGACGCCCGGACACCACGCCGCCGCCATGCGCCCGGCCCGGCGCACCCAGCAGCAGCGCGGCAAGGCCCAGCCCCAGATCAAACAGGCCGCCCCCGCCCGTCGGGCTGGCGGATGCGCCGCCGCCTCGCTGGCCGCTGCCTGCTGCCCCGCCGGAAAGCTGGCTCAGCCCGGCGCGGATCGCCTGCGCGGCAATATCGGCGAGCACCCCCAGCGCCACGCGGCGCAAATCCTCAAAGCCCAGGCTGCCGGTGCGGATGGCGCGGGCCAGCGAGGCCTCGATCATGCGCCCGGCGCGCGCGGCACCCTGCGCCAGCGGGCCTTCCAGCTCGGCGCGCATGCGGGCAACATCGGCGGCAAAGGCGGATGTATCGGCGCGCACCTGCACCAGCGCCTCGTCAAAACGGTCGTGCGAAAAAGGATCAGCCATCGGGAAACATCTCCATCAATCGGGCCATGGTATCGGCGTCGGGCGGGTTGTCGGCTGTGCGGTCGCTGTGCAGCGCGGCACAGG
>CAZFYJ010000015.1:0-15579 GCA_964523215.1 uncultured Sphingomonadaceae bacterium
GGCAATCTGTTCGATCAGCTTGCCCTTTTGCACCTGATAGGGAATTTCGGTGACGACCAGCTGCCACGTGCCGTTGGGGAGCTTTTCGGGCGCATCGCCAAAGCGCGCCCGCACCCGGAAGCTGCCGCGGCCGGTGGCATAGGCCTGAGCGATGCTGGCTGCGTTTTCGGCGACAATGCCCCCCGTTGGCAGATCGGGCCCCTGGATGAACGCCAGCAATTCGGCCAGATCGGCCTTTGGATGATCGAGAAGATGCACCGCGGCATCGATGATTTCGGCCACATTATGCGCCGGAATGTTGGTCGCCATGCCAACCGCGATTCCCGAAGCCCCGTTGGCAAGCAGATTGGGAAAGGCCCCGGGCATGATGTCCGGCTCCACTTCCTCGCCATTATAGGTCGGGCGGAAATCGACTGTGCCTTCGTCCAGCCCCGCCATCAGATCGATGGCCGCGCGCGTCAGCCGCGCCTCGGTGTAGCGATAGGCAGCGGCATTATCGCCATCGATATTGCCGAAATTGCCCTGCCCGTCGACCAGCGGATAGCGCAGCGAAAAATCCTGCGCGAGGCGCACCATCGCGTCATACAGGGCGCTGTCGCCATGCGGATGATATTTGCCGAGCACATCGCCCACCACGCGGGCGCACTTCTTATAGGCCTGGCTTGGATCAAGCTTCAGCTCGCGCATGACCCACAGCAGGCGGCGGTGCACCGGCTTCAGCCCATCGCGCAGATCAGGCAGCGATCGCGCCGTGATGGTGGACAGCGCATAGACCAGATAGCGTTCGGAAAGCGCGGCATCGAACGGCGCCTCGACAATCGCATTGAAGGGGTCAGGATCGGCCATGCTGGTTTCGGGGTCGGTCATGCTGTGCGGTTAGCAGCCACGCCTGCGGATGCAATGATTTTGCGCATCCGGGTGCGGCCGGCGCGCGCTGCAGCTTGCGCATTCGCGGGCGCACGATAAAAGGCCGCATGGCAGATCGACCGCAAACCGGCCTCCATGGCGAGCGCGCCAGCATCGTTGCCCGCCTGGTGCGCTGGCTGCTCGTCAAATTTTATCAGGCGCAGGGCTGGAAGGCTGTAACCGAAGGCCCGCCGCCTCCCAAATGCGTGATCATCGCTGCCCCGCATACCAGCAACTGGGATTTCGTCTATTATCTCGGGCTGACGACCGAGCTGAATCTCAACGCCCATTTCATGGGCAAGAAATCGCTGTTTCGCTGGCCGTTTGGCGGCTTCATGCGGGCCATGGGCGGGGTGCCGGTGGATCGCTCCGGCTCGCACGACATGGTGCAGCAGATGGTGGAGCAATTTGCGCGGCGGGATGTGTTCCGCCTCACCATCGCGCCAGAAGGAACGCGCGGCAATGTGCGCAGCTGGCGCACCGGCTTTTATCATATCGCCCTGGGTGCAGGTGTCCCGCTGGTGATCGGCATGATGGACTACGCCAAAAAGACAGGTGGGCTGGGCCCCGCCTTCATGCCAACGGGCGATTATGAAAAGGATATGGAAGCGGTGATGGACTTTTACCGCAAGACAACGCCGCGCCATCCGGAACGGGCGATGGATGCGATCGTGGCCGTCCCGGGCCCTGCCGGGACTGGAAACCCTCCCGAAGGGGGGCGTGGATGACGCACGATCTGGTCGCCATCAGCATCGCGCTGGCAAGCTTTTTTGCCATCCTGATGCTGGGCATGCTGCTGTTGTGGCGCATCGCCGTGCGGATCAACGATGTGTCGTTCATCGATGCGGTGTGGGCTTATGGCATGGTGGCGCTCGCCTGGATGGCATTTTTCTGGCGCGGCGACACAATCGGCCTTCACGGCGCGATCCTCGCGGTGTTGACAGGATTGTGGGGCCTGCGGCTCGGCACGCATCTGCTGCTGCGCTGGCATCGGCAGGGGCCGGATGCGCGCTATCAGAAGATTTTGGGATCGGCGATGGCAAGCAACGGCTGGAGCTTTGCAACGGCCAGCCTGCTGATTGTCTTTCTGCTGCAGGGGCCGCTCCTGTTTGTGGTCGCACTGCCGGCACAAATCGGCATTTTGAGCGATCCCGGGCTGTTTTCCCTGGGGCCGCTGGCGCAGGCAGGCATTGTGGCGGCGATCACCGGCATCCTGTTTGAAACCATGGGCGATTGGCAGCTGGAGCAATTCAGGAAAAACCCTGAAAACCGCGGCAAGGTGATGGATCAGGGGCTGTGGCGCTATACACGGCACCCCAATTATTTTGGCGATGCGCTCACCTGGTGGGGGATCTGGATGGTGGCAAGCGAGACAGGCTATGGCCTGTGGACGCTGCCCTGCCCGATCCTCTTGACCTGGATGCTGACCAGCTGGAGCGGCAAACCGATCCTGGAAAAGGCGATGAGCAAATCGCGGCCCGGCTATGCCGATTATGTGGCGCGGACATCGTCCTTCTTTCCATGGCCACCACGCAGCAGGGATGCCCATGGCGGACAGTGAAGAGAGCGACGCGCTGAGGGGCAGCGACATCATCGCGCCCCGCAATCTGCGCCTCAAGCGACCGACGACCCGCAAGATGCTGCGCGCTTTCCAGGATGTGCGCAGCAAATGTCCCGATCCCGGCTTCATGCTCGATCTCGAATATCTGGAGCATAAGGATCTCGATCTGTCGATCCGCCTGGGTGGGATGCTGGCGTTCAACGCGCTGCTGATCACGGTCGGCACGCATCCTGTTTCCGCATCGCCCGGCGCGCCGCTGAGCCTTGATGCCGCCACCCAGCCGCTGGAGACGATCGCGTCGCTGCTCGGGGTTGCTGCCTTTGCCCTTTCCAGCCTGTGGGTGCTGGGCGGGCTGCTGATCGGCGAGGAATTTGATTGCACGGATATCAGCGGCGATGCGCTTCGCCAGCGTCTTTTTGCGGCCTATATCCGCTCCGTCGACGGGCAGATGCTGGCGCTCAGCCGTGCCGTGCGGGCAACCGTTGCCGGCGGGGTGATCACCCTGCTCGTGTGGGCGTGGATTCTGGCCGGCAAATTCTTCTGATCAGGCAGCCTTGCGCGCGGCTGCCTTGCGCGATGCCTGCTGATCCTCATCAAAGCGGGCACGATTGCGCCCTTCCCGCTTGGCCCGATATAGTGCCAGATCGGCCCGTTTCAGGCTGATGCCGATAGGTTCGTCGGCTTTGCGCAGCGTGCCGCCCATGCTTGCGGTGGGGTGGAGATGCGGCGCATCAGCAATGGTGCGTGCGTGGGCGGCGGCGAGGCACAGCTGCTGCGCGGCAAGCTTGCCCTGCACCAGCGAATATCCCGGCAGAAAGATCGCAAACTCCTCTCCGCCAAGCCGCGCCACCAGCCCATGCTGGCCCACTTCGCGCTGAAGAAGTGCAGCGAACAAAGTCAGCGCCTGGTCGCCCGCATCGTGGCCATGTTCATCATTGATGCGCTTGAAATGATCAAGATCGACAATCAGCAAAATGCCCTCTTCGCGCGCCGCGCGCAGCCGATCGAGAAAATGCCCGCGATTGAGGGCACCGGTGAGCAGATCGAATTGCACATGATTTTCGATCCGGTCGATCGTGAGTGTCAGCTTCTGCACCAGGAGCAGCGCCATGACGGCGATCGGCGGCGTGATGAACAAGGGGATCACGCCTGAAAGCGCAACGAACAAAAATGTCGCGCTGCTCTGCATGCCCGGCACAAACAGCATCAGCAGCGTGGCCGTGGCGATCATCGGCACTGCTGTTGCAAACAGCGTGGCAAGCGCCGTGAACGCCGCGACGTGCCGAATGTTTCTGATGCCGATCATCGCACCGCTATTCCCGAGTTCTTTGCATTTGGAGGAACGGGCAGCATGATGCTTCCCACTCCTCTCTGGTCCCGCAGACAGCGTTAGCAACCGGGCGTATAAACGCTGCTAAAGCGCGTGGTTAACCATGAGTGAAATGCGACGAACCGGGCGGTGTGCAGTCAAGCGGCGATCCGGCTCTAGCGCCCGAATTTGCGCTGCGTCTTGCCGAAGCGGGTCTTGCGCGTGCCCGGCCGCCCCTCGCTCGCCCGGCCCTTGGGCGCGGCGACGCGCGCTTCATGCGGCAGGCCCAGCTCTTCGGCCTCCAGCGCCCTGATCTCGTCGCGCAGGCGGCCTGCTTCCTCAAATTCCAGATCAGCAGCGGCGGCCCGCATCTTTTTCTCCAGCTCTTCAATATAGCCGCGCAGATTATGGCCAACCATGTGACGCGGGCCATCGGCAATCTCCACGGTCACCTGATCCTGTGATGCGACATGCGCGATCACATCGCCAATCGCCTTGCGCACGCTTTCCGGCGTGATGCCATGTGCCGCATTGTAGGCGAGCTGCTTTTCCCGGCGGCGGCTCGTTTCGTTGAGCGCCCGTTCAATGCTGCCGGTGATCGTATCGGCATAGAGAATCACCCGGCCATCGACATTGCGCGCGGCGCGCCCGATCGTCTGGATCAGCGAGGTTTCGCTGCGCAAAAAGCCTTCCTTGTCGGCATCGAGGATGCACACCAGCCCGCATTCGGGAATATCCAGCCCCTCGCGCAGCAAATTGATGCCCACCAGCACGTCATACACGCCCATGCGCAAATCGCGGATCAGCTCGATCCGCTCCAGCGTCTCGACATCCGAATGCATGTAGCGCACGCGCAGGCCCGCTTCGTGCATGAATTCGGTCAGGTCTTCGGCCATCCGCTTGGTCAGGGTCGTCACCAGCGTGCGATAGCCAAGCTCAGCCGTCTTGCGGCATTCCTGGATGGCATCCTGCACCTGATCCTCGACCGGGCGGATATCGACCGGCGGATCGACAAGCCCGGTCGGCCGGATCACCTGTTCGGCGAAAACGCCGCCGGTCTGCTCCATTTCCCAGTCGCCCGGCGTTGCCGATACATAGGTGGTCTGCGGGCGCATCGCATTCCACTCATTGAAGCGCAATGGCCGGTTGTCGATGCAGCTCGGCAGGCGAAAGCCATATTCGGCCAATGTCAGCTTGCGGCGGTGGTCGCCCCGCGCCATGCCATTGATCTGGCCGATGGTGACGTGGCTTTCATCGACGAACAGCAGCGCATCATCGGGCAGATACTCAAACAATGTGGGCGGCGGCTCGCCCGGCAGCCGCCCGGTGAGAAAGCGCGAATAATTCTCGATGCCGGCACAGCTGCCGGTGGCGGCAATCATCTCCAGGTCAAAATTGGTGCGCTGTTCCAGCCGCTGCGCCTCCAGCAGCCGCCCTGCGGCAACCAGCTCCTTCAGCCGCTCTGCCAGCTCGAATTTGATGGCATCCATAGCCTGCTTCATCGTCGGCCCTGGCGTCACATAGTGCGAATTGGCATAGACGCGCACATAATCCAGCTGCGCGGATTTTTTGCCCGTCAGCGGATCGAATTCGGCGATCTCCTCGATCTCGTCGCCAAAAAAGCTGATCCGCCACGCGGCATCCTCCAGATGGCTTGGAAAGATTTCAAGCGTATCGCCCCGCACGCGAAAGGCACCGCGGGCGAAGGCCGCGTCATTGCGCTTATACTGGAGCGCGACGAGCTTTCGGATGATGTCCCGGCTGTCGACGCTTTGCCCCTTTTTCAGATCGAAAATCATCGCCGAATAGGTCTCGACGGAACCGATGCCGTAAAGGCATGAAACCGAGGCGACGATCAGCACATCATCCCGCTCGAGCAGCGCCCGGGTTGCCGAATGGCGCATCCGGTCGATCGCCTCGTTCACGCTAGACTCCTTCTCGATATAGGTGTCGCTGCGCGGCACATAGGCCTCGGGCTGATAATAATCATAATATGAGACGAAATATTCGACCGCATTATCAGGGAAAAAACTTTTGAACTCGCCATAAAGCTGTGCTGCAAGAATCTTGTTTGGCGCCAGCACCAGCGCGGGCCGCTGCACCGCCTCGATGATCTTGGCCATGGTGAATGTCTTGCCAGAGCCGGTGACCCCGAGCAGCACCTGATCCCGCTCGCCGCTGGCCAGCCCTTCCACCAGCTCTGCAATGGCCTGCGGCTGATCGCCTGCTGGTGCATAATCCGAAACAATCTTGAATGCGCGTCCGCCCATGGCCTTGGGTGGCCGCTCTGGCCGGTGCGGCACAAAGCTCTGTCCGGTTTCCGGTTCGTCGAGGCTGGTGCGGATGATGATGCTCATGTTGCAAGAGCTAGGCCTGGAAGGCGTGGGCTGCAATGCCCATGATCACTGCCGCCGGTTGCGCAGCATGCCACCCGTTGGCCGCACTTACCAAGATTTAACTTCGTCGCTGCTATGCCGTGTAAGTGGCATCGGCTGATTGCGCTTGTCATCGAGCAATCTTGCCCGCTTGAATTTGTGGAAGACGGAATGCAGCAGTTTTCGGCCCATTTCGGTACCGATGAGGCGCGCGGCCTGCGTGATCGCACGGCGCTGCGCCTGCCGGTCGGGATCAAGGCACAGTTTCGCGAACAGGGCCTGAACCGCATGGAGGTCGACGTGGTGGACCTCTCCGCCACCGGCTTTTGCATCATGACGGTCTACCGGGTCCGCTCAGGCCAGCGCGTCTGGCTTTCCATCCCGTCGCTGAAGCCGATGGAAGCGATCGTGCGCTGGTCCAACGGGAATCAGCATGGCTGCGAATTCGTCAATCCGATGCACCCCGCTGTCGTCGATCATGTCTGCCGCATGTTTCCCCAAACCCCGGATGAACGCCGCCGCACGTGAACCCGCTGCGCCCTTGGTTTCGACCCTAGAATTTCACCTCTGGCACGGCCGCAATGGCGGGACGCTCCTCATTGCCAAGCTCCCAATATTCCGACGCGGTAAAGCCGAATGCGCCGGCAATCAGATTGGCGGGAAAGCTCTCCCGCCCGGTGTTGTAATCCGCGCTTGCGGCATTATAAGCGCGCCGCGCCGCCGACAGCTTGTCTTCAACATCAGCCAATTCGTGCTGCAAGGTCTGGAAATTGGCGCTCGCTTTCAGGTCAGGATAGCTTTCGGCCAGCGCGATCAGCGATTTCAGCGCACTGCCCAGCCCGGCCTCGGCCGCCGGAGCGGCTGCGGTGCCGGCTGATCCGATTGCAGCATTGCGCGATGCAATCACGGCATCGAGCGTCGATTTCTCGTGCGCGGCATAGCCTTGCACGGTGGCGACCAGATTCGGCACCAGATCATGCCGCTGGCGCAGCTGCGCATCGATGTCCGCCCACCCCTGGCGGCAGTTCGCACGCAGCGCGACCAGCCGGTTGTAGAGGACGATCACCAGCAGCAGCACGGCGACAACAGCGCCGATCAAGATCCAGCCCATAAGTCTACTCCCCCTGCAAAACTCGTGTTAAAGCCCAATGGGCACGCGCGCGACAACAGGGGGGAGTATAATGATTGCATTGCCGGATGTCGACGCCCTCATGGCAGGCGGTCTGCAGGCGCAGCTTGACGCGCGGACAGCGGAACGGGCGGCTGCGCGCGATAAGGCACGGACCATCACGATCTGGGCGGCTGTGCTGGCGGCGGCATCGCTGGCGACAGGCGCGCTGATGCATGTCCCCCAAGTGGGCTTCATGGTTGCCGGCGCTGTCGGCCTGATCCTGCTTGCCTGGGCCGACAGGGTCCGCCGGGCCATGATCACCCGGCTGAAAGAAGACATGAACGGTGCGCTCGCGGACGCGCTGGAGATTGAATATTCGGTGGTGCCCGTGCCCGGTCCCGAATTCGACCTCGGCCTGGACGCCGGCATACTGCCCGATCATGACAACGCCCAGTTTCAGGATCTGTGGCGCGGCAAGATCGAGGATACGGACTTCACGCTTTATGAAGCGACCCTCACCGAACAACGCGGCAGCGGCAAGAACCGGCGCACCGTCACGGTGTTTCAAGGCATCATATTGCGGCTGCAATTTGCGCGCGGCTTTTCTGGCACGACGCTCGTCCGGCGCAACAAGGCGATCAAGATCAGCTTGTTTGGCGATGCGATGACAGTCGCCGGACAGCGGCTGGAGCGTATTCGCATGGTCGATCCTGAGTTTGAGAGCGTTTTCGATGTCTATGGCAGTGATCAGGTCGAGGCGCGCTATCTGGTGCATCCGGCCTATTGCGAACGGCTGCTGTCGCTTGAGAGCAATTTTGCAGGCGAACAGTTGGCCGCACTGTTTCATGATGGCGATCTGCTGGTCACCATTCATTGTGACGAGCTGTTCGAAAGCGCGAGCATGGACCCTGCCGAAGATCGCGAGCGCCTTGGCCGATCCATTGCGCAGTTCGGAGCCATCGCCTTGCTTGTCAAGCAGCTGAACGAGCGTCCCCGCAGCTGAGACGCACATTTGCCCCCCTTGCCGAAAGCCAGTGCGCCGCCTAATGCGGCTGCGCATTTGGCATGACAAGCGGAGATGATGATGCGCGCCGAGGCGCAAGCCCATATTGACCAGATCAACAGCGCGCTGGCGCTGCTGCGGCGCTTTCTCGATTGGGATCGGGCGCTGAAGCGGCTCGATGAGCTGAATGCGAAGGTTGAGGATCAAGGGCTTTGGAACGATCCGAAAGCTGCGCAGGATGTGATGCGTGAGCGCCGCCGGCTCGATGAAGCGATCAGCGCCACCCGCGCCATCGAGCATGAGCTGGCCGATACAGTCGAACTGATCGAGCTGGCCGAGGCGGAGGGCGACGATGCGCTCGCCGAAGAGGGCGTCGCGGCGTTGGCCGATCTTGCCGCGCGGGCCGAACGCGACAAGACCGAGGCGCTGCTCGCAGGCGAGGCCGATGGCAATGACAGCTATATCGAAATCCACGCCGGCGCGGGCGGGACCGAAAGCCAGGACTGGGCCGAAATGCTCTTGCGCATGTATCAGCGCTGGGCCGAACGCCGCAGATACAAGGTGGAGCTGATCGATCACAGCGCGGGCGAGCAGGCGGGCATCAAATCGGCCACCTTGCTGGTCAAGGGCGCCAACGCCTATGGCTATGCGAAGACCGAGAGCGGGGTCCATCGCCTGGTGCGCATTTCCCCTTATGACAGCTCGGCGCGTCGCCACACCAGCTTTTCAAGCATCTGGGTTTATCCCGTCATTGACGACAATATCGAAATCGAGATCAGCGAAAGCGATCTCAAGATCGACACCTATCGCGCCTCCGGTGCGGGCGGGCAGCATGTCAACACCACCGATTCCGCCGTGCGCATCACGCATGTGCCGACCGGCATTGTCGTTGCGAGCCAGAACGACCGCAGCCAGCACAAGAACCGGGCCACTGCCATGGGTATGCTGAAGGCCCGCCTTTACGAGGCCGAGTTGCGCAAGCGCGAGGAGGCCGCTTCTGCGACCCATGCTGCGAAATCTGATATTGGCTGGGGCCATCAGATCCGGTCTTATGTGCTCCAGCCCTATCAGCTGGTGAAGGATTTGCGCACTGGTGTGACATCCACGGCCCCGCAGGACGTGCTCGATGGTGCACTCGATCCCTTCATCGCCGCAGCGCTTGCCCAGCGTGTGACCGGCGAAAAAATTGTGGTGGAGGATGTCGATTGATGCGCGCATGGGCGCTCACAGGCCTGGCGCTGTGCGTGGCCCCGTTGCTGGGCGGCTGCGATCTGATGGGTGCGGATGCGGACGACCGGCCGCTGACCGCAAAGGGCTTTCCGCGGGCCGAGCGTCCCGTTGCGCCCACTGGCTCGGTACGCTTTTCCGATGAGGAAAGCCGCGATCGCGCCAATGAGGCCGAGATGGTGATGGACCGCGCCGCCGTGACGCCGGGCATGACCGTTGCCGATATCGGCGCGGGCGAAGGCTATTACACCATCCGCCTTTCGCAGCGCGTGGGGCCGCAGGGCAAGGTTCTGGCCCAAGATGTCCAGTCCAAGGTGATGCGTGATCTGGCGGACCGGGTGCTGCGCGAGCGGCTGGACAATGTCTCCATCAAGCTCGGCGCACCGGATGATCCGAGGCTTCCGGCCAACAGCTTTGATCGCGTGTTTCTTGTGCACATGTATCACGAGGTGGAAGAGCCCTATGCCTTTTTGTGGCGGCTGTGGCCTGCGCTGCGCGAAAAGGGCGAGGTGATCGTGGTCGATCGCGATCAGCCCACGGCCAGCCACGGCATGCCGATCAAGCAGCTGATCTGCGAAATGCAGGCCACCGGCTTTCGCCTGGTATCCTTTGACGACAAGCCGAGCGCCGGCGGCTATCTTGCCCGTTTCGTGCGGGGCAGCACTAGGCCCGAACCAGGCGGCATCAAGACCTGCCCGGCGGGCTAACGTCCTTTGGCCAAGACCAGCGCAGCCTATTTGCGGTTGCGATTGGCATAAAGCAGCGCCGCGATCAGCGCAGCCGAGCCAACGCCAAGACCAGCGGCGGCTTTCCAGTCCACCCCCCCGCGCTTCTTGGCATCGGGTTTGCGATGGGCGATGGCCGCGCGCGTTTCGCGCAGCACTTCATTCTCCTGCGCTTCGTCCTCACCCTCGGCATCCGCGGCAGGAGATGCAGCATCCGGCTGATCGCCGAGAGGTGATGCCTCTTCTTTGGCAGATGTGCGATGGGGCTTTTCGCCTGGCATGGAGCGGGTTTCCTTACTGAGTGGCATGGCGAAACGGATCAGGCCAATGCCCTGGCGGTCTCAATGTAGGGAAGGCCAAGTGCTTCTGCAACCGGCGCGCAGGTGACATGCCCATTCCAGATGTTCAGCCCGGCAGCAAGATGCGGATCATGCCGCAATGCTGCCTGCCAGCCGCGATCAGCAATGCGCAGTGCATGCGGCAATGTGACGTTGTTCAGCGCATAGGTGGAGGTTCGCGCAACGCCGCCGGGCATATTGGCCACGCAATAATGCACGATGCCATCAACGACATAAGTTGGCTCAGCATGCGTTGTGGGGCGCGATGTTTCGAAACAGCCCCCCTGATCGATCGCCACATCGACCAGCACGGCCCCGGCCTTCATCGTGCCAAGCATGGGCCGCGTGACCAGCTTTGGCGCAGCGGCACCCGGGATCAGAACGGCGCCAATCACAAGATCGGCATTGGCCACGCATTCGGCAAGATTGGCCTGATTGGAAAAGCGCGTCTTGGCCCGCGCCTCAAAATATGTGCCCAGCTTTTCGAGCACTTCGGGGCTGCGATCGAGGATGGTGACGTCCGCACCCAGGCCCACCGCCATTTGCGCGGCATTGAACCCCACAACCCCGCCGCCGATGATCGCGACCTTGCCGGGGGCAACGCCGGGCACGCCACCCAGCAGCACGCCGCGGCCGCCGTGCGATTTTTCCAGTGCCGTGGCCCCCGCCTGCACGGCCATGCGGCCGGCAACCTGGCTCATCGGCTTGAGCAGCGGCAGGCCACCTGCGGCATCGGTGACCGTTTCATAGGCAATGCAGATCGCCCCCGATGCCAGCAAGTCGCGGGTCTGTTCCGGGTCTGGCGCGAGGTGCAGATAGGTAAAAAGGATCTGCCCGGCGCGCAGCATCGCCCGCTCCTGCGGCTGCGGCTCCTTCACCTTCACGATCATGTCGCACGTGGCAAAAATGTCCTCGACACTGGCCGTGCGGCTCCCGGCGGCGGCATAATCGGCATCAGTTGCACCAATGCCGAGCCCGGCTCCCGTCTCAATCAGCACCTCATGCCCATGGGCAACAAGTTCGCGTGCGCTTTCCGGGGTCAGCCCCACACGATATTCATGGTTCTTGATTTCTCTGGGGCAGCCGACGCGCATCAACAATCTCCATCCGCGGGTCCGATAACATGGCCGGCCAGTTAGCATAGCGGGTGTGCAGCGAACAGCGCCATGTACGGAATTTTTCGTCTCGCACCAACCGTCTGAGACGGGAGACGCGGCGCCCACCTGCCATGCGCGCCGCCATCCGGGCCGCCCGAAGCCGGTTTTGCAACAGACACTAACGCGACGTTAACCATGCCCCTTTAGATGTTGTCCACAGAACCAGCGCAGCTTTTTGGGAAAACAGGCGGGTCATGGCAACAGACAGAACGCAGGACAGCTTTGTGCTTCCATTTTCGATCGACCTGCAGGAACGTCTGCGGGTTTTCAACAAAGATGGGCAGCTTGGCACCGTTGCCGCAGAGGTGGCCGCATTGATCCGCGGCCATGAAGAGTTACTGGCGCGCAGCTTTCTCGATCATTTCAACAATGCGCTCGATGCCGAGCTGCGGCTGACCGAGGAACAGCTGACGGGCTATATTGGCCAGAGCATCACCTATCTGCGTACAAAATATGGCGCAGCCGACGAAGATCACTGGGTGAAGCAGGCCGGCCAGGTTGCCATGATGATCCGTGCCACCGGCTGCCCGCTCGCAACCGCAGTGGCTGCCTTTGCACACAGCCATGTCACCACGCTCGAATTTCTGGCGCAGCAGTGCCAAGACGATGTCGCACGGCTCACCCGGCTCACCAGCAGCGTGATGACGCTGGGCATGATGGAGGCGGAGCTTGTGGCCTGGGTTTTTGCGCAGTTCGAGGCACGCGAGGCCGCAAACAAGCGCGAAACGCTGACCCGCAATTTCGAGGCAACGGTGACGCACGTGCTGCGCGATGCCTCCGCATTCGGCAAGCGGGTCGGCTCGCAATCGGCGGGTGCTGCGGAATCCGCGCATCTGATGCTGGGCAAAGCATCGGAAGTGGCGGCAGCTGCGGAGCAATCTGCAACTTCGATGCGCGAGGCGGCGACCACGGCGGTGGGCCTGATCAAGGCGATTCAGGAATCGGAAGCCGAGGTGGAAAGCGCCGCACGCGTTGCGAGCCGTGCGGCCGAGCAGGCAGGCCGGGCTGCTGCACTTTCGGCCGCCCTCACCGGGCATGCCGAAGCGATCGAATCGATCATCGGACTGATCCGCGATGTTGCGGGGCAGACCAATTTGCTGGCGCTCAACGCGACAATCGAAGCCGCACGGGCCGGCGAGGCAGGACGAGGCTTTGCCGTGGTTGCGCAGGAAGTGAAATCGCTGGCCAACCAGACAGCGCAGGCAACGGACGATATTGCAGCAAAAATTGCAGCAATTCAGGCCTCGACACGATCCACAGCAGAAGCCAACAGCGCAATCCGTGACATTGTCGTCGAAGTGCAGCAATCCGCCGAACGCATCCGCAACGCCATGCAGATGCAGACCGAAACGGTGACACGCATCACGACAGCGGTGGACGAGACGGCGCTCGCAGCCGACAGCATGTCTGGCAGCATCAGCGCCATCCGTGAGGAAACCGAGCATGTGTCGGATGAATTGTCTGCGCTCAATGCAGGCTTTGCCGAGGTTGACCGCAAGCTGGCCCTGCTCGACGATGCGGCAACAAACTTCCGACAGCAAATCGCGGGATAGCATGGCTGCAGGATAGGCTTGCAGTCGGCTGATGGCGCGCTATGCGGGGCGCGATGGCAACGCATATTCTGATCACCGGCGCATCGCGCGGCATTGGCGCGGCGATCACAGCCGCACTGACCGCGCCCGATATCCGCATGGTCGCTGCCAGCAGCACCGATGCGGACCTGGGCGATCCTGACGGAGCAGATCGGCTGTGGCAGCTGGCAATGGACCGGCTTGAGGGCCGGATTGACGTGCTGGTGAACAATGCCGGCATTTTCAAAGCCAATCCGATCGATGCGACAGACGATGCCTGGCGCACGGGCTGGAACGAGACGATGCAGATCAATCTCACGGCTTCAGCCGAGCTGTGCCGCCATGCCGTGCGCCATTGGCAGGCGGAAGGACGTGGCGGGCGCATCGTCAACATCGCCAGCCGTGCCGCCTATCGCGGCGATTCCCCGCAGCACTGGCATTATGCCGCATCAAAGGCGGGCATGGTCGCGCTCACCAAAACAATCGCCCGCGCCTATGCGCGCGGTGGGATTTTTGCCTTTGCCATCTGCCCGGGCTTTACCATGACCGGCATGGCAGAGGATTATCTGGCGAGCCGCGGCGGCGATGCGCTGCTTGCCGATATCCCGCTCGGGCGCGTCGCCAGCCCGGAAGAGGTGGCCGCCATCGCCCGCTTTTGCGCGCTCGAAGCCCCGCCGTCGATGACGGGCGCCGTGCTGGATGTGAATGGCGCAAGCTATGTCCGCTAGGGCGGGCGCCAGCTATTGCGTCACGATCGCATGCACGCGCGCAGAGGCAGAACGGGCGATCAGGTTGGCCGGCGAGCTGTTCGATCGCGATCCGATGCCCGCATTTGCCGCGCAGGAGCATGATGAGGCCCGCGACGAATGGGCCTTGCTCGCCTATTTCGAGGCAGCCCCCGGCGATGCGGAGATTTCCGCCCTGCTGGCCTTTTTTGACGAAGGCCGCACCGCGCAGGTGGAGCTGCTGCCCGCGCAGGATTGGGTGACGCTCAGCCAGGCCGCGTTGCAGCCGGTGCGCGCCGGGCGCTTTTTTGTGCACAGCCCAGAATATCGTGGCCCGGCACCCGACGACAGCGTCCGCTTTGTCATCCCCGCCAGCCGGGCATTCGGCACGGGCAGCCACGCGACCACGGCCGGCTGTCTTGCCACGCTCGATCGGCTGCGCCGCCAGGGGCATTGCGTGCGCCGGGTGGCCGATATCGGCACAGGTACCGGCTTGCTGGCCTTTGCAGCGCGTGCCTTGTGGCCCGCCGCACAGCTGCTGGCCTCGGATATCGATGCCGACAGCATAGGCGTTGCCGCCGCCAATGCGCTGGCCAATGCCGTGCCGATCGGCATCGGGCCGGGCGCCATATCCCTGTGCGTGGCGAACGGCACCGATCATCCCATGATCGATGCCTGCGGCCCTTATGATCTCGTCATCGCAAATATTCTTGCCGGGCCATTGATCGAGCTTGCCCCGGCGATATCGCGCATCATGGCACCGGGCGGGCAGCTGATCCTCGCCGGCCTGCTCGATCGGCAGCGCAGCGCCGTGCTGCGCGCTTACCGCCGCGTGGCAATGTTGCCGCTTGCCGTATCTGGCGACGAATGGCCCGTGCTTGTCCTGCGCAAGCGGCATGACTGGCGCAACAGCGCACGCCGCCGCACAATCGCGCACAGCCCGCAAAGCGAGGCGAGCTTCGGCAGCTGGTGAGGCTCGCCAGCCCGCTCTGTCCGCACCGTGCGCTGTTCGCCAAATTCGGTCCGTCGCTTCATGACGTCACTTGGGCGCAGCAAAGAAATTCTTTCCCGAAAACTCTATTGCCAACAAAATTAATTGACATTAGCCCTCACCTCGGTCGCGACATGAATCGCGACAAAATGGAGCGGGACTTATGTCGGACAATAGCGAGGAAGACACTGACAAAGCAAAGCAATCTGCCTCGTCAGAGATATTATCGTCCGTTGCCGCTGCGCTCGCAAAGCTCAGTTATGGGGCCATTCAGCTGACGGTGCACAATGGCAGGGTGGTCCAACTGGACATCACCGAGCGGCGGCGATTTCAGGACTGAGGACCGATAGTCCGCACGAACAGCAGCCCAACAGGAATTAGCAAGGTCCGGCCCTCAAACCCGGGCGAAAGACACCTTGATGCAGACCGGCCCACCGGACGCATATCTTTTCGAAAGAACAGAATATGCCCATTCAGGCCTTCAGGATTTTTCTATTCGGCACATCGGTGCTTGCCGCACCCCATGCCATGGCGCGGGACTTGCCGGCGTCTTCAGCACCAGCGTCTTCAGCACCGGCGT
>CAZFYJ010000015.1:15679-18806 GCA_964523215.1 uncultured Sphingomonadaceae bacterium
GCCATGGCGCGGGACTTGCCGGCGTCTTCAGCACCAGCGTCTTCAGCACCGGCGTTTTCAGCAACTGTCGTGCCAGACGCGGGCAAGGACGCAGCCGGCAATGCAGGCGAGGATGCAGGCGAGGCGGAAGCTGCTGCGGAGTCGGACGGCATTGTCGTCACGGCCCGGCGCAGGGCGGAAGCCGCGCAGGACGTGCCGCTCGCCATTTCCGTGATCAATGCAGAGAGCATCGAAGCGACAGGCAATTTCAACATCGTCAAGCTGCAGCAGCTTGCCCCAACATTGCAGGTCTATTCATCGAACCCGCGCAACACCGCCGTCAACATCCGCGGTCTTGGCGTGCCCTACGGCCTGACCAGCGACGGTTTCGAACAGGGCGTCGGCATCTATGTGGACGATGTCTATAACGCGCGCGTCGCCGCTGCGACCTTCGACTTTCTGGACGTCGCACAGGTCGAGGTGCTGCGCGGTCCGCAGGGCACGCTCTACGGCAAGAACACGACCGCCGGAGCGATCAACATCACCACCAACCAGCCGACCTTCGACTTCGAAGGCCGCGCGGAAGTGACCTTCGGCAATCTTGGGTTCAAACAGGCCAAGGCCGCCGTGTCCGGTCCCCTGTCTGACAGAGTCGCCGCACGCCTCGCGGTTGCCACGACCAGCCGACGTGGCACGATCTTCAACGTCACCAGCGACCGCTTCATCAACGAGCAGGACAATCTGGGCATTCGTGGAACCTTGCTGTTCAAGCCAAACGACAATCTCAGCCTCACGCTTTCGGGCGACTATAGCCAGCAGGAACCCGAATGCTGCGGTACGGTTTTTGTACGTGTCGGCCTGACCCAGCGCGCGCTTGCGCGTCAGTATGAGGCGCTCGCCGCAGCGCAGAATTACCGCGTGGTCAGCCGCAATCCTTTTGACCGGCTAACCGATATTGACGCCAGCTTGCGCGCGGGGAACGAGATTGGCGGCGCTTCGCTGCGCGTGAACTGGGATGTCGGACAGGGCAGATTCACGTCGATCACGGCGTGGCGATTCTGGGACTGGAAGCCGGAGAATGATCGCGACTTTACCCGGCTGTCGATCGTATCCAGGTCCCAGAACCCTTCGCAGCAGGACCAGTATTCGCAAGAGTTCCGCTACAACCATGACGGCGAAACCGTTGATTTCGTCGTCGGGGCCTTCGGCTTCAAGCAGCGGATCGACACGCAGGGGCTGGAATCGCAGGGGATCAACGCCAGCCGGTGGAACCTGACCGGCGCGCTGTCGACCAATCCGGCGGTTCTCAACGGGCTCGAAGCGCGCAACACACAGTTCCTCAAGAGCACCAGCGTCGCGCTTTTCGGGCAGGCGAGCTGGAAGGTTTCGGACAGCTTCACCATCCAGCCCGGCGTCCGGCTCAACTATGACAAAAAGTCAGGCTTCTATCAGCGCCGCGTGTTCGACGCGACGGGCGTGGAGATTTCCTGCTTCAATCCCGCCCCGCCGGCCGGATCGATCCGTGCGGCACAATGCGGCATCTATCAGCCGCAGCTGAGCGCGCCTTCGGTGAGCGACTGGAATTTCAGCTACGACCTCAACCTCAACTATGAGCTCGCCCCCGACATTCTTGCCTATGGCACTTATGCCAAAAGCTTCAAGACGGTGGGCATCAACCAGAACGGCCTTCCTACTGACGCCGCAGGCAACCCGATCGTTGCGGCTGGCGTCATCAAGCCGGAATCGGTCAACCATTTCGAAGTCGGTTTGAAGACCCAGCTGTGGGACCGGCGCGCAACCCTCAACATCGCGGCCTTCCGGACCGATATCCGGAACTTCCAGGCGACTGTCTTCAACGGACAGCTTGGGGTTCTTCGCGGCTTCCTCGCCAATGCGGGCAAAGTCCGGTCTCAGGGTCTGGAAGTCGATTTCTCCGTCCGGCCCAGCGATCGCTTCGGCGCCTATCTGAACGGCGCCTACACCGATGCGAAATATGTGCGTTTCGTGGACGCACCCTGCCCGCCTGAACTCGCGGGCGGCACGGCGGCAACGGCCGGGCAGACCCCAAGCGCGCCCGGCACCCCCGGCGGGATCAGCCCGGTCAACTGCAACATTTCCGGCCAGCGCCTGCCGGGTGTTTCGAAGATTGCCCTCTCCTACGGTTTCGAAACCAATGCGCCGGTCACGCTCTTTGGTCGCGAAGGCCAGATCTATATCGGGGTGGATGGAAACTACCGTTCGAAATTCTCGTCCAATCCCTCGCGCTCCATCTACACGGACATCAAGGGATATGCGGTCACCAACTATCGCGTCGGGGTCCGGACGGATGCCGTCTGCAAAGCCCGCCCAGTACGCGGCGGCACCGTCGGCCAGGCCGTCAGGCGGCTGCCAGTTGCCGAGATCGTTCTGCGAGTCCATCGAGGACGTGTCGAATTTCGCGCGCCAGCAACGCATGGCAACGCACGGGATCGGTCTCGGCAGCAAGCAAAGGCGCCAAGCGCTCCGGCAACCGCATGAGGGCATCTTGAGTCTGCATCGCAGCCTCCAGGCCGGCGCGGCGGAACTCATCGACCTTTCCAAGGGTTTTCAAGCGCTCTGCCAGGTCAAGCTCGCCGTTGATGCGCTTGATTCGCTCATTTTCGGCGCGGTCGCGGTGAAAACTGTCTGAATCTGCCCCCCTCTGGGGAGAGGGCTCGTCATCGTCTTCACTGTTTTGCGCTTCAGGTAACGAAGCAGCGGCACCGACGAATTCGAGTTGCCCCGAACCTGCCGGCGCCGCGCTCCCACCCGTTGCGCCATCGCTGCGCTTGGGTTTTTCGTCTGGCGGTGGAACCACCGTCCCGGTGCGCAAAGCGAGCTCCGGATCCGTGTTGGCATTCCACTGCCGGGTCGCCTCGTCCGCGTCGATCGCGACAAGACGGCCACCATCATTGCGCCGCACCGCGGTCACTCGGCGGGAGCCGATCGCGACCTGTACCGCCCGGAGCGTCACGCCCCGACGCCGGGCAAATTCTCGAAGGGAAACCCAGTCGGCCATGGCAACCTCCGGCCGTCCGGCCTGCTGACTACCTGACTACACCTAACGACTACTCCGGCCGACTACTCCGCGACTACCCAGACACTAATCATTCTTCGCGGGCAAATTGCT
>CAZFYJ010000016.1:0-18223 GCA_964523215.1 uncultured Sphingomonadaceae bacterium
GCGCACATCAAGCGTTGCCGCATCCACGATGGTGCCCGCATTCAGCCGGTGCTGCCGCGCCCGCTGCGGGTGGCTGAGGCGCCACCGGCCATCGTCCAGCTGCGTGATGCGGCGAAACCTGTCATAGGCCTGGAGCGCATAGCCGCCATCGCGCACCAGCCCCAGCACCCGATCAAAGCCAGCGCGATCGAGCGCGGCATAGGGCGCGGCCATCGTGATTTCGGCATGAAGCGCCGTGGCATCGAACGGGCCGGCACAGGCCAGGCCCATGATATGCTGTGCCAGCACATCCAGCGCGCCGGGGCGAAAGGGATCGGGATCTCGCTCTCCCGCGTGAACGGCGTCGCGTGCTGCCTCTGCCTCCAGATATTCGAAGCGGTTCCCCGGCACCAGCAGCGCCCGGCTGGGCTGATCGAGCCGGTGATTGGAACGGCCCACCCGCTGCAGCAGGCGCGAGGCACCCTTGGGCGCGCCCATCTGGATGACGCAATCGACATCGCCCCAATCGACCCCGAGATCGAGGCTGGCCGTGGCCACCAGTGCGCGCAATTCCCCCGCTGCCATCGCGCTTTCCACCTTTTCCCTCGCCTCGCGCGAAAGGCTGCCATGGTGAATGGCGATCGGCAGCCCATCGCTGTTGGCGCGCCACAGATCCTGAAAGATCAGCTCGGCCAGGCCACGCGTGTTGCAAAAGATGATGGTGGTGCGGTGCCGCGCCACTTCTGCCATCACCGCCGCAATCGCATAGCGCCCGCTATGGCCGGACCAGGGAATGCGATCATCAGGCAGCAAGATGCGGATATCGGGGGCGGCCCCCTCCTCGCCGCGGATGATGGCGACATGGCCGCCGTGCCCGGCCGGGGCCAGCCAGCGCGCATAGGCCGCGGGATCGGCCAGTGTTGCCGACAGCGCAACCCGGCGCATGCGCGGTGCCAGCGCCTGCAGCCGCGACAGCGCCAGGCTCAGCAGATCGCCCCGCTTGCTGGTGGCAAAGGCGTGCACTTCATCGATGATCACGCACTGCAGATCGGCAAGCATTGCCCGGCTCTCGGGATAGCTCAGCAGCAGCGACAGCGATTCGGGCGTGGTCAGCAGGATATCGGGCGGGTGGGTGCGCTGGCGCGCCTTCTTCTCCGATGCGGTGTCGCCGGTGCGGGTCTCGACGCGGATGGGAAGGCCCATCTCGGCGATCGGCGTCATCAGGTTGCGCGCGACGTCATTGGTCAGCGCCTTGAGCGGGGATACATAGAGCGTGTGGAGCGGGCGTGGCCCCGCATTGGCTGCATCTGCCAGCGCAACCAGGCTGGGCAGAAAGCCCGCCAGCGTCTTGCCGGCCCCCGTATCCGCCACCAGCAGGGCATGATCGCCCGCCCGTGCGGCTGCCAGCATGGCCAGCTGGTGTCGCCGCGGCGTCCAGCCGCGTTCAGCGAACCAGCGGGCGAAGACAAGGGGAAGTTGGCGCGGCGGCATAACTGCCCCCTATAGCGGCATATGGCGCACCCGACACGATTCGAACGTGTGGCCTTTGCCTTCGGAGGGCAACGCTCTATCCAGCTGAGCTACGGGTGCGTTGCGGGCGCACTAGCAAAGTCACGCGCAAAGCGCAAAGCCGGATTTTGCAGATTGCGCCGGCGATCCCCCAAAACCCCGCAGGATGGGCTGCGCCGCCGCGAATGGCCCACCCGGCTGCGTAACCTTTTGTTTACCCCCGGCCGATTAGCCTGTCGGCGCCATGGCTGTAACCGACGATAGCCGCGCAGGGCGCATCCGCAAGCGGGCCGCAGGGGCGGCGCAGGATGCGTCGCACCTCAGCGCCCATTTCGCCATCCTCGAAAGCGAGTTGGGTGCCCGCACGACCGGCCAACTGATCAATGCGGAAACCGCTCCCGCCCGCCGCAGCTATGCCGGTATCCTGGCGCTGATGCTCTTGTGCTTTGTCGCCACATTGGGTGGCCTGCTCTATCGTGAAGGCGTGTTCGACGGGATGTTCGGCCCCGGCGGGGCCACGCCGCCCGCGCGCGCAGGCTGGATCAAGGCGGATGACGCCCCGGCCAACCCGCCCGAGGATGTGGCGGGAGGGGTGCCTGGGGATGCGAACGCGGGAGACCCGGCCGAATCCGGGCCGGCCGAAAGCGGCGATCACAGCGCGGATCATGCCGTCATGGCGCAGGATCGGCGCTGAGAGGCCAGCCGCCCGTTACGCTGCGCCTGCACTCAAACAATCACCATCATGTTGCTGATCAGCTCGGCGCGTGACGCATCCGACATCACGGCCACATGGCACAGCGCGCCGAGCGCAAAGCCCATCCCGATCCGGCGGCTCACCTCATGCGAGAGCAGGCGGACACAGCGGCGTGTGATGCCCAGGCCAGCGGCGAAGAGCATGCGAGGCAGGCCCTCGTCGGGTCGCTGCTGGATGGGGCTGAAAACATCGGGGCGCGAGAGACTGGACATGCCTTGCGCATAAACCGGCATCTCTTGCCAAATTCTTGAGACAGATGCGGCCGTGCAAAAAAAAGGCGACGCCCGGCGATGGGCGCCGCCTTCTTGTGGCAACGGGCGGGCGCACAGGCCGGTCAGGCGGCCTTCTTGCCCTCGCCCTTCGTGTCTTTGGCCTCGATCAGCGGCCCGGTGCCGATCGCAATGGTGCGCGGCTTCATGGCCTCCGGCACTTCGCGGCGCAGATCGATCGTCAGCAGGCCATCGGCCAGATCGGCCGATTGCACGATCACATAATCGGCCAGCTGAAAGCGCCGTTCAAAGGCGCGGGTGGCGATGCCATTGTGCAGCATCTGGCGATTGTCGTTCGCATCCTTTTCCGGCTTGCGCGCAGCAATCGTCAACACATTATGCTGTGCGGTGATGCTGATTTCGTCGCGCTTGAACCCGGCAACCGCAAGGGTGATGCGATAGCGGTCTTCATCCAGCTTTTCGACATCATAAGGGGGGTAGCTGTCGGCCTGTTGGGCGGCCTGCTCAAAGAAATCGAACAGCCGGTCATAGCCCACGGCAACCCGGCGATAGGGGCTCCAATCAAAACGTCCACGCATGGTTGATCCTTTCATAAGCAATCATGGTTCACAATCATCGTTCATCAGGGCCCGGCCCATATGCGGCACCGGGCCATCCGCGCCATGCATCGTGCATTGCGCCGCGATCACGGCTACGGATTTAACATAATTGGTTTGTGTTCGTGTGATTTCAAGAGGGTCAGCGCACAAAGGGCCCGTGCAAAAAGCGATTGCCGTGTGCGCATGGCAGGCATAATCAATCGCTTATGCGCGTTTGCCCGCCTGCCGCTGCCCTGCTGATCATGGCCCTGATCGCCGCGGCCGCCAGCCCTCTGCCCAGCCAGGCGCAGGGCCGTGCGCCGCCTCCACCCCCATCCCTGCCCGAACCCAAGCCGCAGGCGACGCCTCCCTCGCTCGTGCCGCCGCCGTTCGTGCCCTCGGACGGGCCGACCCGCTGGGGGCTGCTGCAACGCCCTGACGCCTGTGTGCTGGTGCGCACCTATGCCGATGGTGCCGCACTTGCCGTCAATCTGGGCACGGGCTTTCCCGCTTATGCGCTTGCCATTCCGGCATCGCGGCTGATCAGCGACCAGCGCTATTCGGCCTTCATGGTGGTGGATGGCGCGGCGCATCGCGCCATCATCCGCCCCCGCCCGCGTGACGCTGCGCCGGGGCTGCTCTTTGCCACGTTCAACGATATGGATGGCATCGGCCGGGCCATGAAAGACGGGAAGGCGATGGCGCTGTGGGCCGATGGCAAGCGGCTGATCGCCGACGACCTGGTGGATTATCGTGCTGCGCTGCCTTTGGCAGACGCCTGCGTCGCGGCACAGCGCCGGGCTGCTGCCGAAGCCCTCACACGCTTGGGCAACCCGCGGCCCGGCACATCGGCTGCGCCCCCACCGCCTGCCCCCTTTGCCGAAGCGCCCGCAGCGACCGGCGGCTACAGCCCACCCTTGCGGCTTGATCTGCCCAATCGGCGAGCGATGCCTGCGAACAATCCAGCAAGCTGGATCACCAGCCTGGACTATGACTGGCGGATGCTGCAAAAAAATGCGGGCGGCGAAACCAGCTTCCGGTTGAGCGTTGATCAGGATGGCCGGGCCACGGATTGCGCGATCCTGCAATCGTCGGGCTATCAGTTGCTCGATGATCGCGCCTGCACAACCAGCCGCCGCCGGGCGCGCTTTTATCCCGCCACGGACGCACAGGGGGTGCCGGTTGCCGGCAGCTTTGATCAGGTCGCCCTCTGGATGATTGGCGGCGATCCTCTCTTGCCGCTCAATCCTGCGCGCGTCTTTCCGCCCACGCCCACCACAGCGCCGCGCAGCTGGGTGACGCAGCTGGATCTGGCGGGAGGGCCGCAGGCCCCTGCCCCGTTCTCAACCGAATATAAGCTGATCGTTGCGGCCGATGGGCGCGTGAGCGCATGCGTCCCCTCTGGCCAGAGCGGGCTCCAGCCTGGCCGCAAGGCGCAGGGCCGCCGCACGGATGCGCAGACGGCTCTGGCCAACCGGAAGGCATGGAACGACCATGGCTGCGCCCTGGTGGCCGCGCGCGCCCGCTTTGCGCCTGCCCGGGGCGTGGATGGCACGCCGGTTGCCGGGGAATGGCATGGCCTCATCGTCTGGCCCCGGCCCGAGCTGGCCAAACCTGAACCACCCCAGCCCGCGCCGCCAAGGCCCGGCGGCTGACGATCGATCAAGTCGGGGCAAGTCGCCAGTCGATCGTGCCGCGCCCGGCGCGCTCAAGAAAGGCATTGGCGCGGCTGAAATGGCGGCAGCCGAAAAAGCCGTTATGCGCGGCAAGCGGGCTCGGGTGCGCCGCTTTCAGCACCAGATGGTGGCCGCCTGCGGCCACATCGCGCACGAATGACGCCTTTTTCTGCGCATAGCCGCCCCACAGGAGGAACACCACCGGGCGTTCCTGCGCGGCGACGAGGCGGATTACCGCATCGGTGAAGCCTTCCCAGCCCTTGCCTGCGTGGCTCGCCGGCTGCCCGGCCTCTACGGTCAGCACGCTGTTGAGCAGCAGCACGCCCTGTGCTGCCCAGCGGCTGAGATCGCCATGATCGGGCCGTGCCCAATCCGGCCCGAGATCGCGCTCCAGCTCCTTGTAGATATTGATCAGCGATGGCGGCGGGCGCACGCCGGGCGGCACGCTGAAGCACAGCCCCATGGCCTGATCCGGGCCGTGATAGGGATCCTGGCCGAGGATGACCACGCGCACCGCCGCAAGGGGCGTGGCATCAAGGGCGGCAAACCAGCGCGAAGGACGCGGATAGATGGTCTTGCCGGCTGCCCGTTCGCTTGCCAGAAACTGTTTGAGCGCCTGCATCGCCGGGCTGGCAAAGGTGCCGAGCAGCGGCGCCTTCCAGCTTTCGTCGAGGCGGATGGGGTCGGCCATGCCAATGTCTGTCACAAAGTCTTTGCGATGTGCAAGCCGCTGCATGTTTCTGTTTTGCCGCATCTTGAGGCGCGTCAAATGATTCCATTTGGCGGGAAAAGCCTCTAAGGCCCTGTGCAACCATTGCCACAGGGAGCCGCCGCTCATGCCCAGCCTCGTTCTGATCCGCCACGGCCAATCGGCCTGGAACCTTGAAAACCGGTTCACCGGCTGGTGGGATGTGCCCGTCACGGAAACAGGCGCGGCAGAAGCCCGTGCGGCGGGCCAGATGATGGCTGCAAAAGGCCTCGATTTCGATCTGTGCTTCACCTCGCTGCAAACCCGCGCGATCCAGACGCTCAATCTCGCGCTGGAGGAAATGGGGCGGCTCTGGCTGCCGGTCGAGAAAGACTGGCGGCTCAATGAACGCCATTATGGCGGGCTGACCGGGCTGGACAAGGCCGAGACCGCGGCCCGGCACGGGGCGGATCAGGTGCATATCTGGCGCCGCAGCTTTGATGTGCCGCCGCCGCCGATGGAGCCGGGCAGCCCCTTCGATCTGTCTGCCGATCGCCGTTATGCCGGCATCGCCATCCCCCGCGCCGAAAGCCTGAAAGACACCATCGCCCGGGTGCTCCCTTATTGGGAAGCGCGCATCGCGCCCGCGCTGACAGCGGGAAAACGGGTGCTGATTTCGGCGCACGGCAATTCGCTGCGCGCGCTGGTGAAGCATCTTTCGGGCATTTCCGATGCCGATATTGCCGCGCTGGAAATCCCCACAGGGCAGCCGATCGTCTATCAGCTGGATGATGCGCTGGTGGCCCAGGATCGCTATTATCTGAGCGAGCGATGACGCGGGCTCAGTGGGCACAAATGGCCCATCGCGCTGTGGCGGCCGCGCTTTACAGGCACGCCTGTTGCGGCTAGCCCTTTGGCATTGGATCAAGGGGGAAAGGCAATCATGCACATGCTGAAATATCTCGCGGCGGCCGCAATGGCGCTGCTGCTTTCGGGCTGCTGGGAAGCGGACGGGCCGCTGATGCCCGCCAGCGCAAAGGTGGCGCTGTTTCCTGGCGCAAAGACGCTCTATGTCGTTTCGGATGGCGCCGAACAACGGGTGCGGCTGACGCCCGGAAGCGGCGGCACCTATCTGTTGCAGAATCTTGATGAGGCAGACAGCAAGCCGGAGACAGTCTCCTTCGCGTTGATCAGCGCGCCGCGCAGCCAGACCAACATGGTGGGCGATACCTATCAGGAGGCATATTACCTCATCGAAAACCACGCCGAGACGAATACGCAGAAGCGCTATTTCGCGGTGATGCGGGCGATGATCTGGGGACCCGACGATGTGACCTATGGCGTGATGTCGATGGCCTGTGGTGAAGCCACGCTGCGCTTTGCCGATGGCCGGGGCGACAGCAATGACTGCCGCTTCAAGACATATGATGCGCTGCTGGCCGCCACCCGGGATGCGGTCGGCTGGATGAGGGAAGCGCGCACCGCATTGCGGGAAACAAGCTACAGCACCAAACCGCGCGAATCGCCGCGCTTGCCCTGAACCCGCCTGATCACAGCCATTAAGCGCAGGCATTGATGCCAGGCGCGGTGCCGCCGAAAATGGTCCAGCGCCCTGCGCGACGGCCGGTGGGGAGGCACGTTGCGCAAGGCGCTGGTGGGTGCCGGAGCGCCAAGGCGGGGACCAGGCGGCGCTGACCGGGCAATCGGGGTGACGTGTGGCAATGCCGCGCGCCACCCCCAAGACGCTAGAGCCTGCGCGCCTTTGGTTGCAACAAAAGCTGGCTCTAGATTATTGTTTCAAAACGATTTCCGACCCATGAGATGTTTTCATCTCATTTGAAATCGCTCTCATTAACGGATGAGCGAGAGGACGCCCTGCTGGCTCTGATTGGCCTGGGCCAGCATCGCGGTGGATGCCTGGCTCAGGATCTGGGCCTTGGCGAGCGACGTCGTTTCCGCCGAAAAATCGGCATCTTCGATCCGGCTGCGCGATTCCGTGATGTTCACCACGCGGTCGGTCAGGTTGGAAACGGTCGTCTGCAGGCGGTTCTGCGCGGCACCCAGCGTTGCCTGAGCCGTCGAGATCGCGTCGATTGCGGTGTCCAGATCGCCCAGCGCGGTGTCTGCGCCAGCCTGGGTGGAGATATCCACGCCGTCAACGCCCAGCGTCGCAGCCGTCACGTCGGTCAGCGTGACGGCGACAGTTTCGCCGCTGTCCGAGCCCGTCTGCACGTCGATCGTGGCGTTGGTGCCGTCAAGCAGCGCGACGCCGTTGAACTGGGTGCGGGTGGCGACATCGCCGATCTGGGCGATCAGCTCGGTCACTTCAGCCTGCAGGTTGGTGCGATCGGCATCGGTCAGCGTGCCGCTGGCAGACTGCACGGCAAGTTCGCGCATGCGCTGCAGCATGGAGCCGATCTCGTTCATCCCGCCTTCGGCCGTCTGGGCCAGCGAAATGCCATCATTGGCATTGCGGATCGCCATGTTCAGCCCGCGCACTTCGGCGGTCATCCGGCTGGCGATCGAGAGGCCGGCCGCATCATCGGCCGCGCTGTTGATGCGCTTGCCGGTGGACAGGCGCTCCATTGCCTTGGCAAGGCTCATTTCGGCGTTGCGCGACGCATTGAGCGTGCGCAATGCGCTCACATTGGTTCCGATAACAGTCATGTGGTCCATCCTTTCAATATGGCCGGGCCAGAAAGAGGCGCCCAGCAATCGCAGTATCCGCGACGGCTAGGGCCCTTGCCCGGTCCGCCACGGTGCTGGTTACGGCGCAGGGTGAAGAGAGTTTAATCGGCGCCGCAAATTTGGCGTGCGAGGCCGCCGCCGCCGCCCCGGTCCAGAACCGCGTCAATCCGCCGGCAAGCAGGCGTGCGCGGCCGTCAAATTTTTGACGTGCCCCGGGCGATAGAGTGCCGAACGCCCCCGTTTGACGCTGCATTTGCCTGCCTTTTTGGCCCGGCGACACAAATTGGCACGCGCCTTGCGAACCATCCTGCAACGACAACGGGTCGTTCCTTCAAGGTCAATGCCAGTGCGTGGGGAACAAGCATGATCAAAGCCGATATGGCCGCGGGCGCCAACATCATGGCGATGCGGCAGGCCATTCTTGAACAAAATGCCGAGCTGCGGCGGTTGGCCAATGCGCCCATTGAAACGCCGCAGGACAGCGCTGGCGTCCGCCCGGCAGGCCCGGCGGGCGCACCGGATGGCGGCTTTGCCGAAATGGTGAACCAGAGCCTTGCGCGCGTCTCTGCCATGCAGGCCGAATCCTCGGCCCAGCAGGCGGCCTATGAACGCGGCGAACAGACTGACATCGCCGCTGTGATGCTGGCGCGCCAGAAAGCAGGCATTGCCTTTGAAGCGACCATGCAAGTCCGCAACAAGCTGCTGTCTGCCTATTCAGACATCATGAACATGCCGATCTGAGCCGGGGAGCGCGACGCACATGAATGATTTTGCATCCCCTGCATCCTCGTCCCCCACCGCGGCGGCAGCGCTGGTTCCGGTCCCCACCCCGGGTTCCGGCGCTGCCCCGCAATCAGGCGGGCCTGCCTTTGGCCGCAGCCTTGAGCAGTTGCGCGGCTTTGCATCCACACCGACGGGGCAGCGGGCGACGCTGGCCGTGGCGGCGGCGGGGCTGTTGCTCGCCGCGCTGCTGATCTGGAATGCACTGTCCGCGCCCGAACAGCGCACGCTCGCCGATCGGCTGAGCGATGCAGATAAGGCGGCCGTTGCGCAGGTGCTCGACAATAGCGGCATTGCCTATCGGCTCGATGCTGCCACCGGCGCGATCAGCGTTGCTGCGGGCGATTATCACACCGCGCGCATGGCGCTGGCCACGGCCGGGCTGCCCAAGGCCGCGCCCGATGGCGACCGCGTGCTTGCCGATCTGCCGATGGGCGCGAGCCGCGCGGTCGAAGGCGAAAAGCTGCGCATGGCGCGCGAAATGGATCTTGCCCGCACCATCGAAGCAATTGACGCGGTGGAGAGCGCGCGCGTGCTGCTGGCGCTTGATGCGCCTAGCGCATTTCTGCGCCCGCGGTCCACGCCCACGGCCTCGGTGATGCTGACGCTCGCGGGCGGGCAGAGCCTGTCCGAAGGCCAGGTGCGCGCCATCGTGCATCTGGTTGCGGCATCAGTGCCGGGCATGGAGGCGGGGCAGGTCTCTGTCGTTGATCAGAATGGCAAGCTCTTGTCCAGCGACGGCGCAAACAGCCCGCACAGCCAGCAGCTGGAGCAGACCCAGGCCGTGGAAGACCGGCATCGCCGCGCGCTTGCCGCGCTGCTGACGCCGATTGTGGGTGCTGGAAACTTCACGGCCGAAGTGGCAGCGGAGCTGAAGTTCGACCAGCGCCAGCAGACGCGCGAAAGCTATCCGGTCGAAGATCGCACCGTGCGCCGCGAGCAGGGCAGCTGGAGCAGCGAAAATGGCAATGGCACAGGCGGCTATGGCGTGCCAGGTGCCTTGTCCAACGCTGCCCCGCCGGCGGCCGTGCCGGGCGATCAACCTGCGCAGGCGACCAACCCGGATACGGGGCTGCCGCTGGGCGAGACCGTGATTGCGGGCGATCCGCGCCGCACGTCCGAAAATTTCGAGCGCGATTTCCAGCTTGGCCGCGAAGTGGCAGTGACGCGCGAGGCGACTGGCGTGGTGACACGGCTGTCCGTCGCTGTGGCCCTGCGCAACACCAATCCCAGAAGGCCGCTGACGGCTGCAGAGATTACCGCGATCGAAAATCTGGTGAAGGGCGCGATCGGCTTTAATGCAGAGCGTGGCGATCAGGTGACGGTGACCGCGCGCAGCTTTGCCGCAACGCCTGTTCCCGTTGAAAACTGGTGGGATGCGCCCTGGGTGGCGAGCCTGGTGCGCAATGGCACGGCGCTGCTTGTCGTCCTTGCCCTCCTGATCGGTGTCGGCCGGCCGCTGATGAAGCGCAGGGCAGCGGCCCGCGCCGAGGCAAAGGCGCGCGAGGAGGCGCTGGCCGAACAGCTGAACCAGAATCTCACGATGGCGCTGGCGGCCCCGCATGGCGGGGATGGCCAGAAGGCCATCACGCTCGACATGATCACTGCCGCCCCCAGCTATGCCCAGCGGGCCGAGCTGGTGCGCCTGTTCGTGCGCCAGAATCCGGATCATGCCGCGCTGGTGGTCCGCGATCTGCTGGCCGGTGTGCCTGCAGCAAGGGGCGATGCCGCCAAGGGAGACGCAGCATGAGCGCCGACGCCGATACGAGCCCTGCCGAAGACAGCGGAGCCACCCCGATCAGCGGGCCTCAGGCAGCGGCCATCCTTCTGCTGCTGATGGAGGAAGGCGATGCCGCGCTGCTGCTGCGGCGGCTGGAGCCGGATGAGCTGCGCATGCTGGGCAGCGCCATGTATGGCGTGGTCGATGTCGCGCCGCCTGCAGTGGAGCAGGTGCTCGATGATTTCGTCGATCGCGCCCGCACCAAATCCATGCTCGGCCATGGTGCGCACCGGCATCTGAGCGCGGCCATGCATCAGGCGCTGGGCAGCGAACGCGCCAGCGTGCTGCTGGGCCGGGTGGCCCCGGCCGAGGCGAGCGAAGCCCTGTCTGCCCTGCGCTGGATGGAGGCAGAGGATATTGCCGCGCTGGTGGGCGATGAGCATCCGCAGATTGCAGCCCTGGTGCTGGCGCATGTGGCGCCGGAAACCGCCGCAGACGTGCTCGGCCGCCTTGCCGAGCCAGCCCAGGAAGACATCATGTTTCGCATGGCGACGCTTGGCCCGGTCTCTGCCGATGCGCTCGCCGAGCTGGAGGCGCTGCTCGCCGCGCATGCGCACCGCAGCGGCGGCACCAGCGCGGCTGCAACCAAGCGCGGCGGCACCAGCGAGGTTGCCGCCATCATGAACAATCTCGCCAAGCCCGCCAATGGCCGCATTCTTCAGGCCATGGCAAAAAAGGACAAGCTGCTGGCTCAGGCAATCGAGGAGGATATGTTTGTCTTCGACGATCTGGCCGCGCTTGACGACAAGGCGCTGGGTGCAGTGATGCGCGCCGCCGATTCAAGTCTGCTGGTGCCCGCACTCAAAGGTGCCGAGGCAAAGCTGCGCAGCCGCATGCTGGGTGCGATGTCCAAACGCGCTGCCCAAAGCATTGCCGACGAGATGGCCGAAGCCCCGCCGATGAAGCGGGCAGACGTGCTGGCGGCGCAGCGCGGCATTATCGCCATTGCCAAGAAGCTGGCCGACGAGGGGACCATCAATCTGGGGGGCAAGGGCGATGATCTTGTCTGATCGCAGCTTTGCCGCCCGGTGGGACAGCAGCAGCCCCTTCGTGCCGCATTTCGAAGCGGCTGCGGAGGAACGGCACGAGGCCAGTCCGCCACAGGATGAACGCTGCGCAGCAGACCATGAGGCCATCCATGCCGATGGCTATGCCGCAGGCTTTGCCGCCGGGATGGCAGAACATGCGGCACGGCAGGATCGGCTGGCTGATGCGCTGGACGCGCTTGCGCCTGTGCCCGCCCTGGCGCTGGAGCAGGCGCTGGCGGGCATCGTGCACGATCTGGTCGCCCGCATCATCCATGCAGCGCCGGTGAGCGCGCAAGAGCTGCGCCCGCGCATTGCCGAGGCGCTGGCTTGCCTGCCCGAAGCCCAGGCGGCCTGCCTTCATCTCCACCCTGACGATATGGCGCTGCTGGCCGATGCGCCGCTTGCTGTGACGCTGATGCCCGATCCGGCGCTGATGCCGGGCGCGATCCGGCTGTCGCACGGCGAACGCACCGTGCTGCACGGGCGCGAGACGGCACTTGCCGCGCTGGCCGATGCGCTGCACCTCGGTGCCGATTCCGAAGGCGGCATCCCGTGCTGAGCCGCGCGCGCGCAACACAGATGCTCGCCCAGCTGGCTGCGCCGGGCTGGGCCCCCGCGCCGCAGATGCAGGGCCGCCTGAGCACGATCGAGGGCGGGCTGCTGATCGCCCGCGGCCTTGATGCGCCGCTCGGCACGCAGCTGGCGATCTGCGACAGCAGCCCCAGCGGCAGTGCAGGCGGCGACACGACGCTGGCCGCGAGTGCAAAAGGCCAGGCGACAGGGCCTGCAGGCGGGCGGATCTGCCTTGCCGAAATCATTGGCTTTCGCGGCGCTGAAACGCTGGCCACCAGCTTGACGCCAGGCGCGCGGCTTGCCCCGGGGGCCATCGTCACGCCCCTGCCGGGCGGCAGCGACGTGCCGGTTGGTGAGGGGCTGCTCGGCCGGATTCTCGATCCGCTTGGCGTGCCGATCGATGCGCTGGGCCCAGTGCGCGCTCAGGCATCCTGGCCGCTGCGCGGCAAGCCGCTGTCACCCTTGCGGCGCGGACGGGTGCGCACGGCCTTTGATTGCGGCGTGCGCGCGATCGACGCATTGCTGCGCCTTGGCCGCGGCCAGCGCACGGCGCTGATCGCGGGCTCCGGGGTTGGCAAGTCGGTGCTGCTTGGCCAGATACTCGATGGTGCCGATGCCGATCGCATCGTCATCGGGCTGATCGGCGAACGCGGCCGGGAGATCAGCGATTTCGTCGAAACCCGGCTGCCGCCTGCCGTGCGCGCAAAGAGCGTGCTGGTGGCTGCCCCTGCCGATATGCCGCCGCTGCTCCGCTTGCGTGCCGCCGAACGGGCAACCGCGATTGCCGAATATTTCCGCGCCCGCGGCGAGCATGTCCTGCTGCTGATCGACAGCCTGACGCGCATTGCGCATGCACAGCGCGAAATCGGCCTTTCGCTGGGAGAGCCGCCTGCGATGAAGGGCTATCCCCCGTCCGTCTTCGCGCTGATCCCCGCGCTTGCCGAGCGTGCCGGCGTGGACAGCAGCAGCGGCGGTGCGATCACTGCGCTCTACACGGTGCTTGCCGATGGTGACGATGTGCAGGATCCGGTGGTGGATAGCGCCCGTGCCATCATGGATGGCCATATCGTGCTTTCGCGCAGCCTGGCAGAAGCAAATGTTTATCCCGCCATCGATATCGGCCAGTCGATCAGCCGGGTGATGCCCGATCTTGCCGATGCAGGGCAGCTCAATGCCGCTGCCTGCTTCCGCCGCCTGTGGTCCAGCTATGCGGAAAATCGCGATCTGGTGCTGATGGGGGCATGGAAGGCGGGGCAGGATGCGCTGCTTGATGCAGCCATCGCGCGCAGGCCGGAAATGCTCGGCTTTCTGGCGCAGGCACCAGAGGAAAAAGTGCCCGCCGCGGCGGCCATATCGGCCCTGATTGACCAGTTTGGAGACAGCGAATGACGCGGAAGCTGCACGCCAGCCTGCGCATCGTGCGCATTCGTCGCGCGCAGGAAAGGGCGCAGCGGCTGGCGCTGGCTGAAGCCGAACAGGCATCCGCATTGCTCCATCAGCAGGCCGCACAGCTGGCTCAGATGGCAAGCGCCCAGATGGCCCGCCCCGGCCCGGTGCTGGCGAGCCGTCTTGCCGGGCACGGCGAACTGGCAGACCGGCTGCACAGCGCCGCCACGACGGTCGATCAGGCACGGGCCCCGGCGGATGACCGGCTGGCTGCCGCCAAAGCGCGCCATTCCGAAGCGGGCCGCGCCACCGAACTCGCCCAGCGGGTGCACCAGCAGCGGCGCGATGACGCAGAGGCAGATGCCGAGCGGCGCTTGGCCCTGATTGCCCGCCCGAAGCGACCACGAAGAACAGGAGAAACATGATCATCGCGCCCGCCATCTTGGCAAGCCTTGCCGCGCCTGCAACTTCATCGCCCGCTGCGCCTTCGTCGCCCGTTGCTCACGGCCCCGCTCCGGGCCCGGATGGGCGCGCAGCGGATGGCGCAACCGCGCTGGCGCGGGACGCAGGCCAGGATTTCGCTGCATTGCTCGGGCTGGATATGGCCGCACAGGCCAGCGCCGGTGCGCCCGACCCCCACCGTGCGCGCGCCGGGGACGAGCCCGATGCCGCCGAGCTGCCAAGCGAGGGGGACGAGGAGGCGTCTTGCTGTCCGCTTCCGCTGATCCCGCCACTCCTATCCCCCGCTGGCCCATCCCCCGCTGGCCCATCCCCCGCTGCCCCGTTGCAGGCATTGGCCCAGCTCCAGCTCCCGCCGCAGCCCCAGTCGCAGGTCCAGCCCCAGCTCCCGCAGCAGCTCCAGCTCCTGCCCGGCATGGCCGCACAGGCAGAGCGCCCGGCGGCCATCACACGCCCGATCCCTGGCCCGATCCCTGGCCCGATCCCTAGCCCGATCCCTGGCCCGATCCCTAGCCCGATCCCTGGCCTCTCGCTCCCGGCCTTGCCCACGGGTGCAGCACCTGATCCGGCAGATGGCAGCGCCGCGATGGTGGCCGAAGCCGCGCCGCCATCCACAGCTGCACAGCCGCTGCCTCAGGCGCAACTTTCTTCCCTGCCTGCTTCACCTGCCGCTGCGCTGCCGCTCCCCACCCCGCTGCCGGGTGATGCGCCCGCCAGCCCGCCTGCGATCGCGGTGCGCCTCGATAGCGGCCCGGCGCTGGCGCAGCAGCTCGCCGGCAAGCTTGCCGATCTTGCCCAGGCCGTGCAGGCCCGGATCGCGCTTTCGGGTGGGCAGGGGGCAGGCCGCATTGCCGTTGCCCTCAATCCGGCCGGGCTTGGCAAGCTCGACATCATCCTCGCCCCGCAGCAGACGGGCGACTGGACGCTCAGCATCGAGGCGAGCAGCCGTGCCGGGCAGCAGGCCATTGCGCGCCATGATGCGGCCCTGCAGCAGCTGCTCCACGGCCATGGCATTGCGCTTGCCCGGCTGGATATTCGCGAGGCGGCGGGTGGTGACAGCCCGGATCGCGGGGCGGATCGCGGCACGGCCGATCCCGGCCCCACCTCTCAGCAGCGGCAGGATCAGGCCGCATCCAGCCAGCCACAGCTGCACGATTCCCCTCAAAAAAACAGGCGCGCTGCCGTTAACGGGCCCGAAGCGTCGCGCAATGGGGCGCCCGGCGGCGATCCGGAACTGCGATCCATGGCGGCATGGCAGGCCCGCGGGGGCCGCTATGCGTGATGCGATCATGGCCAGGCCCTGTCCGCAGGGTCTTCGATTCAATGAGCAAGGCACAAACCGGCACAGCACAGAAAGGCGGGAGACATTATGAGCAAGGCAAAGGCAGACGAAGCAGGGGATAGCCCCAAGAAAAAAGGCAAGGGCAAGCTGATGCTCATCATCCTGGCGATCCTGCTGGTGGGTGCCGGGGCGGGGGCGGGCGGCTATGTGCTCGCTGGCGGTGGCGTGCATGGCAAAGAGGATCCCAACAAGCCCAAGCTGACCAAACGTGGCGACGAGAGCGGTGCCAAGACCAGCGAGGGCGGCAAGGATGACGGGCCGAAATCGGATGCGCCGCTGGCCGGCAAGGGGCTGCCCGATACGCCTGCCGATCCCAGCGGCTATCAGGCCACTTATTACAAGATCGAAGCGCCATTTACATCCAATTTGAAAGATTCGGACAGCTTTGTTCAGCTCTCGCTTGGCATTGCGACCTATTATGACGAACGCGTCATCCAGAATGTTCAGGCGCATGAAATGGCGCTGCGATCCGCAGTTTTGCTGGTACTTTCAGAGCAGGATGAGCTGATTCTGGCAACCCCGCAGGGCAAGGAACTGCTGCAGGATCAGCTGACCAAGGCCTTCAACCGCACCTTGCGCGAAAAGACCGGATTCGGAGGAATCGATAACGTCTATTTCACCAGCCTCGTCGTTCAATAACATGGTTAACGGCGCGGTCATCATGCCTGCGCCCATGCCATGAAGGAACGATCGGATGGACGGGGGACACGAAGCCCGCACGGATGGAAGGGCTGCGGCACGCAGCCGGAATGATCGGCAGAGCGGCGGCGCCACGCACGCCTTTACGATGGCATCTGCCCACCCGCCGGGTCTGGCCGAGGCTGTTTCCCGGCTGCACGATCGGCTGCCGCTGCTGCTGCATCAGATGCTGGCGCGCTGGCTGCCCGATGCGTGCAGCCTGACATTAAGCGAGGCGCGCTTCACCCAATTTGGCACCTGGGCCATGGCCCGGACCGATGCATCGGATGGCGGCGCGCCACAGCGCCACGCCTCCTACAGCCAGATGCGATTTGCCGGGCTGCGCGGCATTGGCCTGATTGCGCTTCCGGCTGGCCTGTTGCGCCAGATGATTGCGCTTTATTACGGGGGAAAGGAAACGGGCGAATGGCCCGATCGCCCGCTTTCCGCCGCGGAAGAGCGTTTTGCCGTGCGCACAGCCGGGCTGATCGGCGAACGGCTGGCGCTTTGCTGGGATGGCGTTGCCGTGCTCGGTTCGCAGCTGGTGGCGCATGAAAGCGAAGTGATGCACATCAGCCATATCGACAGCGCCGCCGAGCTGCTGCACCTGCCCGTGCGCATCAGCCGCGCGGCCGCGGCATCCGCTGGCAAGGCCCCGATCAAGTCGCCGGCCAAATCCCCGGCCAAATCCCCGGGCGAAGCTGCATCCGAATGGACCATCGATATCCTCTATCCCATGGCCGGGCTCCGCCTGATCGACGGGCTGGGAGCGCCAATGCCGGCGCGCAATTCCGCCAGCGCCGGTGATGGCCCGGCTGCGGCCTGGCGCGGCGCGCTTGCGGCGCGGCTGGGGGATGTCCGGCTGTCTGCCCGCTGCATCCTTGCGCGGCCGCAGCTGTCCGTGGCGCAGCTGCTGGCGCTGCAGCCGGGCGACATTCTGCCCATTCCGATGCCCCGCGCCCTGCCATTGCTGATCGATGGCAAGCGGTTTGCGACCGGAACCATCGGCGAGCAGGCCGGGCAGGCCGCCTTTCGCATCGAAGCCATCACGGCATCCACCTGATTCACGACGCCAACAGGGAGCGCGCAACCATGAACGACATGACCCATCAGATGAACACAGCAGACGCCGAAGCCCATGCCGGCCCGGTGCCCGAAGGCCTGTCCCGCAACCCCAATTTCCGCCTCCTGGCCGATGTGCCGGTGCGTCTTTCGGTGGAAGTGGGGGCTGCATCGCTGCGCCTCAACGAGGTGCTGGATCTGGGGGAAGGCAGCGTGGTCGAACTTGATCGCCAGGCCGATGAGCTGCTCGACATCAAGGTCAATGGCAGCTGCATCGCGCGCGGCGAGGTGGTGTGCACCAATGGCCGCTTCGGCATCCGCCTGATCGAGGTGGCGAGCGAGGGCGCGCTGTTCGACGGGCTTGAACGGCGGGGCTGAGCACGATGACAAGCTATATCCTCAAATTGCTGATCATGCTGCCGATGGTCGCCGGGCTTGCCTGGGGTTCGCTGTGGCTGTGGCGACGCTATCAGCCCGGCCTTTCGCAGGGCGCGCATGGCTTGGCCCGGCTGCGCGTGGTGGAGGCGCTGCCGCTGGGCGCGACGACGCGGCTCTATGTGGTGCGCTTTGGCGCGGCCGATGTGCTGGTCGCCCAGGGACGCACGGGCATCGTGAAGCTTGCCGAGGCGCCCGTCCAGATCGAACCGGCGCAGATCGAACCGGCACAGATCGAACCGGCACAGATCGAACCGGCACACAGGGCGCATACCCGGCCCGCGCGGGTGCGGCCATGATGCGCCGTCTCGCCATGCTGGCACTCCTGGGCGGCCTAACGGCGCTCGCCGCTGCGGCACCAGCCGTAGCTGCCCCGGCGGGCGGTGTCTCGCGCGCGCTGGGCGAGCTGAACGCGAGCGGCCAATCGCTGTCTGCCTCGCTCCAGATCCTCATCCTGATGAGCCTGTTGACGGTGCTGCCGTCGCTGTTGCTGATGATGACCAGCTTTACGCGGATCATCATCGTGCTGGCGCTGCTGCGGCAGGCGCTGGGGCTGCAGCAGACGCCGCCCAATCAGGTGCTGGTGGGCCTTGCCCTT
>CAZFYJ010000017.1:0-17932 GCA_964523215.1 uncultured Sphingomonadaceae bacterium
AGACGGGCGGGCGTTCGGGCTTTTCACCGGCCAGCACGGCCAATATGGGTTTGTCTGCCATTTTTTCTGTCCATCCCTGTTCGCATGCCGTGGCTAGGCGGCGAAAGGCAGCGGCACAAGCCCATAATCATCAAGAAAAATTGATGATGTTGATGATGATGAGGCCCGGCAAAGGCGGGATAAGCGGCTTTTGCACAGCTTGTCCACAGCAGACGTGGCACAGGCCGGATGCCCCACAGCCGGGCAGATGGGCGCGCCTGCGGTCCCATCCTTGCGCCGCTGTCCACAGCATGTGGGCAAGTGCTGTTCCTGTGCACAAGCCTGTGGGCCGTTTCGGCACGGCTGGGGATGCATATTTCTCCACAGCTTTATCCCTTGATTTATCGCCAGCCTGTCCACACAGATATGGCCATCATGGCGCGCCACCATCTGCACCTCATTTCCGACTCAACCGGCGAAACGCTCGAAAATATCGCCAAGGCAGCGCTTTCCCAGTTCGATGATGTGGAGGTGGTGCGCCATTTCTGGCCGATGGTCCGGTCTGCTGCCCACATGGAGCGGATCATGGCAGACATGGCGGCAAAGCCGGGGCTGGTGCTGTTCACCATCGTCAATCCCGAGCTGCGCCAGCTGCTGGAGGATCGCTGCGCCGGCATGGGGGTTGCCGCGGTTGCCGCGCTCGATCCGGTCAGCGATGCGCTCGCCGTCCTCTTCGGGCAAAAGGCCAAGGCACGGCCGGGCCGCCAGCACGCGATGGACGAGGCCTATTTCGCCCGGGTGGAAGCCATCCAGTTCACAATCGCGCATGATGACGGGGTCGGCCATGAAAACTGGGAGGAAGCCGATATCGTGCTGGCAGGGGTTTCGCGCAGCTCCAAAACGCCGACCAGCATCTATCTTGCCAATCGCGGCTACAAGACGGCGAATATCCCGATCGTGATCGAAAGTCCGCCGCCCGAGGCGCTGTTTGCGCTCAGGCATCCGCTGGTGGTGGGGCTGACGACCAGTGCGGACCGGCTGGTGCAGGTGCGGCGCAATCGTCTGCTCGCGCTCAATCAGGCGCCCGAAACGGCCTATGTCGATGATGATGCCGTCAAGCGCGAGCTGGCCTTTGCGCGCCGCATGTTTGCCGATCATGGCTGGCCGGTGATTGATGTGACGCGCCGTTCGATCGAGGAAACGGCCGCCGCCATCATTGCCCTGGTCGAGGATCGGCGGCTTGCCGCAGCGCAGGGCAATGGCAGCCCGCATTCTGGCGCCCGGGCCGATTGATGCTGGTGCTCGCCTCCACCAGCGCGTCGCGTCGCGCCATGCTGGCCGCAGCCGGGGTGCCGTTCGAGGCTGTGCCCCCGCATGTCGATGAAGATGCTGCCAAGGCCGGGCTTGCGGGCTTAGCGCCGCGCGATCTTGCCGATGCGCTCGCCGAGCTCAAGGCCCGCAAGCTTTCGGCGCAGCGCCCGGAGGCGCTGGTGCTTGGCTGCGACAGCGTCGGCGATCTTGATGGTGTGCGGCTCGACAAGCCTGGCGCCGGCCTTGCCGATGCGCTGCGCCAGCTTTCGGGCCGGGCGCACCGGCTCCACAGCGCGGCCGTCGCCTGTCGCGGCGGGCAGCCGGTGTGGCGGGTGGTGGAAAGCGCAACGCTGCATGTCCGGCCGCTGAGCGAGGCCTTCATCGCCGATTATGTGGCGCGCGATCCGGAGGCACAATGCTGTGCCGGCGGCTATCGGGTCGAAGGGCTGGGGGCACAGCTGTTCAGCCGCATCGAAGGCTCTCATTTCGCGGTGATGGGGCTGCCGCTGCTGCCGCTCCTCGCATGGCTGCGCGATCAGCGGGTGATCGCGGCATGAGGGGCGTAGCACCACCTGCCGGGCAGCCCTTTGCCGAGGTGATCGGCGATCCGATTGCGCACAGCAAATCCCCGCTCATCCACGGCTTCTGGCTGGATCAGGCGGCGCTTTCGGGGGTTTATCAGGCGACGCATGTTGCCCCGCCCGATCTTGCGACCTTCATTGCGGGGCGGCGCGACATGCCGGAATGGCGCGGCTGCAACGTCACCCTGCCGCACAAGCAGGCCGTCATGGAGCTGGTGGACGATCCCGGCGATGTGCGTGCCAGCATTGGTGCCATGAACACCCTGTTTCGCGGCGAAGACGGGCGGATCGCCGGCACCAACACCGATGCCGCAGGGTTTTTCGCGCCGATTTCGGATCGTGATTGGGCCGGCGCGCATGCCATTGTCGTCGGCAGCGGCGGGGCGGCCTGCGCGGTGCTCTATGCGCTGAAGCAGGCCGGCTTCGGCACGGTCACCATGGTGGCGCGCAGCCCGCTCAAAGCCATGGGCCTGCTCGCGCGCATGGGGCTGAAGGGTGCGGTGCAGGCGCTTGATGCAGCGCTCCCGCCTGCCGATCTGCTGGTCAATGCCTCCTCGCTCGGCATGAAGGGACAGCCGGATTATGCGCCCGACCTCGCCCCGCTCGCGCCCGATGCGCTGGTCTATGATCTGGTCTATGCGCCGCTCGTGACGCCGCTCCTCGCTGCAGCGGATGGCGATGGGCGCGATTGGCTGGGCGGGCTTGATATGCTGGTGGGCCAGGCCGCGCTCGCCTTTGCGCTGTTTTACGGGCAGGATCCGCCACGCGATGCCGATGATCGGCTGTTTGCCCTGCTGGAGGCCGTGTGAAGCCTGCCCTTCAGCGGGTGCATGCCCCGCGCCACGCGCCGCCGCGCCGCCCCTCCCGTCCGCTGCGGCTCGGGCTGACGGGATCGATCGGCATGGGCAAATCGGCTGTTGCCGCCATGTTCCGCCGCCTCGGCATCGCCGTGTTCGATGCCGATGCCGAAGTGCGCGCGCTGCAAGGGCCGGGCGGCGCGCTGTTGCCTGCCATCGAACGGGCCTTTCCCGGCACCACCGGCCCTGATGGCGTGGACCGGGCGGCGCTGGGTGCTGCCGTGCTGGGTGACCGGGCGCGGCTGACGCTGCTCGAATCGCTCGTGCATCCGGCGGTTGCGGCCGCGCAGCGCCGCTTTCTGCGCCGCCATCGCAGCGCCGGGCTGGTGGTGCTGGATGTGCCATTGCTGTTTGAAAAAGGCGGCTGGCGGCGGGTTGATCGTGTGCTCGTCGTATCTGCCCTGCCATGGCAGCAGCGCGCCCGCGTGCTCGCCCGGCCGGGGATGAACGCCGCCAAATTGCGCCACATCCTGGCGCTGCAGATGGCCGATCATGAAAAGCGCGCCCGCGCAGACTGGATCATCAACACCGGGCTGAGCAGGCGAGAGACAGAGGCGGCGGTCCGTGCGCTCGTCTCTTGTATCCGGCGCGGCTTGGCGTAATATCATTTCGATGCGTGAAGTGGTGTTCGATACCGAGACGACCGGGCTTGATCCCGATGCCGGGCACAGGGTGGTCGAATTGGGTGCGATCGAAATGATCAACCGCGTTGAAACCGGCCGCACGCTTCACCTCTATTTCAATCCGGAGCGCGATATGCCGCCCGAGGCCGAGGCGATCCACGGGATTTCGGCACGCTTCCTTTCGGACAAGCCGCTGTTTCGCGAGAAAGCGGACGAGATTTTGGCCTTTCTGGCCGATGCCGATCTGGTGGCGCACAATGCGCGCTTCGATTTCAAATTCCTCAATGCAGAGCTGGCTGGCTGTGGCCGCCCCCCGCTCGATCCCGGCCGCATGGTTGATACCCAGGCGCTGGCCCGTGCCCGCCATCCCGGTGCCAAGCACACGCTTGATGCGCTGTGCACCCGCTATGGCATCGATCGCAGCCGCCGGATCAAGCATGGCGCGCTGCTCGATTCGGAATTGCTCGCCCAGCTGTATGTGGAGCTGACCGGCGGGCGCCAGATCGGGCTGGAGATCGCCGATCCGGTGGCCGATCTGATGCACCGCAGCCAGGGGGGCGGGCCTCACCCCGCGGGGCAGATCGGCCCGGATGGCCGCACGGTCGTCGCGCCGCGCCATTTTGCCCCCTCGCCCGAAGAGCTGGCGCGCCATGCCCGCTTTCTCGAAGCGATCGAAAATCCCCTTTGGCATTCGGCCCCGGCAGGAGAATGAACGATGGACATACGCGTATCTGGGCATCAGCTGGAAACCGGGGCGGCCTTGCAGACGCATGTTTCCGAGCGGATGAACGCCATTGCCGACAAATATTTCGCGCGCGCCATTTCCGCCCATGCCACTTTCGGGCGCGGGCCGCACGAAAGCCTCACCTGCGACATCATTGCCCATGTGATGCAGGGCGTGGTGCTGAAAGGCCACGGGCTGGCAAAGGATGCGCATGTCGCCTTCGAATCGGCTGCGGACAAGATCGAAAAGCAGCTGCGCCGCTATATGCGCCGCCTGAAGGACAAGGCGGGCAATGGCGCCGCCGATGAATGGCCCGGCGATGTGCCGGAAAATGCCGATTATGTGGTGTTCGATCCCGGCCCGGACGAGGCAGAGGCGGGCGATGCCCCGCTGGTGATTGCCGAAATGAAGGTGGATGTGCCCGAAGCGAGCGTGTCCGATGCCGTGATGATGCTCGATCTGCGCAACACCACCGCGCTCCTCTTCCGCAACAGCAAGACCGGCGTGCACAATATGGTCTATCGCCGCAGCGATGGTTCGATCGGCTGGGTCGAGCCGCACTGATCGGCGCGTTCGGCACCTCTCACCATGGCCCTTGCATCATTTCCGCTCCGCCTCGGGACGCGCGCATCCCCGCTCGCCATGGCGCAGGCGCATATGGTGCGCGCTGCGCTGCTTGCGGCACACGGCTGGGACGGGGATGCCGTGGAGCTGGTGCCGGTCACCGCCACGGGGGACAAGCTGCTCGATCGGCGGCTGGCCGATATCGGCGGCAAGGCGCTGTGGACGCGGGAGCTGGATGGCCTCCTGGCCGATGGGCAGATCGATGCCGCCGTGCATTCGATGAAGGATGTGGAAACAGTGCGGCCCGATGCCTTTGCGATCATGGCCTGCCTGCCGCGGGCGGATGTTCGTGATTGCCTGGTGGGGGCCGATGGCATTGATGCAGTGCCGCCCGGCGCCCGTTTTGGCACGGCATCGCCCCGGCGCTCGGCGCAGCTGAAGCGCATCCGCCCGGATCTGGATGTGGTGCTGCTGCGCGGCAATGTGCAGACGCGGCTTGCCAAAGTCGAAAGCGGGGAGATTGCCGCCACACTGCTCGCCAAGGCCGGGCTTGACCGGCTCGGGCTGGCCGTCGGCACGCCGCTTGCGATGGATCAGTTTCTCCCCGCGCCTTCGCAGGGCATTATCGGCATCGAAATGCGCCGGGATAGCCCCCATGCGCCCCATATTGCCCGCATCGGCGATGCTGCCACGATGGCGGCCATGCAGGCAGAGCGGGCCTTTCTGCTGGCCGTGGGCGGGGATTGCCACACGCCGGTTGCCGCCCATGTGAGCCGCGCAGCGCAGGGCGAAGCCATGCTGGAGGCGCAGCTGCTGCTGCCGGACGGGCGCGAAGATGTGCGCGGCGCGGCGCCCCTGCGCGATGCCGGATCGCCCGCTGCCCTTGCCGATGCGCTGCTCGGCGCTGCCAGCCGCGAATTGCAGGCGCTGTTTGGCCGCTGATCCCGGCCTTGCGATCCTGATCCTGCGGCCGCAACCGGGGGCAGCCAGCACGGCGCGGCGCGCCCGCACGCTTGGGCTGGCGGCACGGGTCGCCCCATTGTTTCGCATCGCGCCGCTGCCCTGGGCAGTGCCGCAGCACAGCTGCGACGCCCTGCTGCTGACCAGCGCCAATGCGCTGCGCCACGCCGGGGCCGGGCTCGCAATGCTGCACAAGCTGCCCGCGCTGTGCGTGGGTGCTGCGACCGCGCGGGCCGCGCGCGCCGCCGGTTTTGCCGTTGCGCTGCTGGGTGATGGCGATGCCGCCCGCCTGCTGGCGCACCCGGCGCAAACGCAATATCGGCGCATCCTGTGGCTCTGCGGCACGCCGCGCACGCCGCTCGGCGATCGTCGGCTGGTGCCGCTGCCGGTCTATCAGGCTCTGCCGGTGCCGCGCTGGCGCGGGGCGCGCTTGCTCGCGCAGGGGCCGCACATCATCCTCGTCCACAGCAAGGCAGCAGCCGGCGCGCTGGCGGCAGCGGTGCCAGCGGCGCTGCGGGCTGGTCACTGGCTGGTGGCGATCAGCCCGGCGGTCGCGGCAGCCGCAGGGGCAGGCTGGGCCGGGGTGGCGGCCGCACAACAGCCATCGGACGCGGAAATGCTGGCAATCTGCCGGGGGCTGTGCCAGTCTTGAGCCATGGATATGTCTTCCGTGCCGCCGCCTGCGGGTGATGCTGTGCAGGCCCGCGCTGGCTGGCGATATTATGCTGTTGCAATCACCCTGCTTTTGGTGGCGGGCATGCTGATTGGCGGCTGGGCAGTGCAGCAATTTGCGCCCGATCGGGACAGCGGGGCGCGTGCGGCCAGCGTGGCGGAGCGGGAGGTTGCGGGCGGCGCTGCCCTGGTGCCCGCTGCGCCGCTGTTGCCGCCGGATGCGCCCGCGCCTGCGGCGAATGCCGGCCCGGCAGAGGGTGTGCAGGACGAGCTGGCCCAAAGCCAGGCTGCGCAGGATCAGATCGCCCAGACTTATATTGCCCGAAATCAGGCTGAGCGGGCAGAGGCGCTGCTGGTGGCCGCCGCGGCCCGGCGCGCGCTGGATCGCGGGCTTTCGATCGGTGCGATCGAGCCGGTGCTGGTCAGCCGGTTCGGCGCGAGCCAGCCCAACGCCGTGAACGCCATATTGGCCCTCAGCCGCCGGCCGGTGCTGCTCGAAAATCTGCGTTCGCGTCTCGCTGCGCTGGAGCCGCAGCTGGTGGGTGGCGGCCATGGGGAAGAAGGTTTCTGGGCCGCGGCCGCGCGCGAATGGAATGCGCTGGTGGTGGTGCGCGGCAGCGAGGCGGACAAGGATTCGCTGCTGCCGGCAGAGCGCTTTGCCCGCGCCTTGCGGCTGCTGGACAGTGAACGGCTCGATCTTGCGATGACCGATGTCGAGGCGCTGGGCGGGCGGCGGATCGCGCCCCGCTGGCTGGACGATGCCCGCCGCTATAATGAGGCGCGCCGTGCGCTCGATGTGATTGAAACGGCCGCGCTGGTTGAATCGCGCGTCGCCCCGCGATAAGGCGCAGCAGAGCGATCCCGGCAGCGCGTTGCGGATGTGGCCGGATGCGCCCGCCGACACCAGACCCGCTGATCGACCTGATGGTGCAAAGGATATGATGATGGCGTTGCACGATGCCCCCACTGCAAACCCTCCCGTCCAGCCGCTTGACTGGGCCGATCCCTTTCGCCTCGATGATCAGCTGAGCGACGAAGAGCGCATGGTGCGCGATGTGGCGCGGGGCTATGCGACGGACAGCCTGTTGCCGCGGGTCACCCGTGCCTTTCTCGACGAGCAGTTTGATCGTGAGATTCTCTCGGAAATGGGCGCATTGGGCCTGCTTGGCTGCACCGTTCCCGAAAGCTATGGAGGTGCGGGCCTCGGCTATGTGGCCTATGGCCTGGTCGCGCGCGAGGTGGAGCGCATCGATTCGGGATATCGCTCGGCCATGTCGGTGCAAAGCTCGCTCGTGATGCACCCGATCTTTGCCTATGGCAGCGAGGACCAGCGGCAGAGATATCTGCCCGGTCTGGCGCGGGGCGAGCTGATCGGCTGCTTCGGCCTGACGGAGCCGGACGCCGGATCGGACCCGGCAGGCATGCGCACCCGCGCGGAAAAGACGCCGACAGGCTATCGCCTGACCGGCAGCAAGATGTGGATCACCAACGCGCCGATTGCCGATATCTTCATCGTCTGGGCAAAATCGGATGCGCATGGCGGCGCGATTCGCGGCTTCATTCTGGAAAAGGGGATGGCGGGCCTCTCCGCGCCGAAGATCGAGGGCAAGCTGAGCCTGCGTGCGTCGATCACCGGCGAGATCGTGATGGACGGCGTGGCGGTGGGCGAGGATGCGCTCCTGCCCGGCGTCGAGGGGCTGAAAGGGCCGTTTGGCTGCCTCAATCGTGCGCGCTATGGCATTGGCTGGGGGGCACTGGGCGCAGCCGAATTCTGCCTGGAGGCCGCACGGCGCTATACGCTTGATCGCCAGCAATTCGGCCGTCCGCTCGCGGCCAACCAGCTGATCCAGAAGAAACTGGCCGATATGATGACCGAAATCGGGCTGGGCCTGCAAGCCTGCCTGCGGGTCGGGCGGCTGATGGACGAGGGGCATCTCGCGCCGGACATGATCTCGATCATCAAGCGCAACAGCTGTGGCAAGGCGCTCGATATCGCCCGCATGGCCCGCGACATGCATGGCGGCAACGGCATTTCGGCGGAATATCATGTCATCCGCCACGCCGTGAACCTCGAAACGGTGAACACCTATGAGGGCACGCATGATGTCCATGCGCTGATCCTCGGCCGCGCCATCACCGGGATTTCCGCTTTTTGAGCGAGCCTGCCGCACCGCCACTGGCCGGCATCCGCGTGATCGAGCTGGCGCGCATTCTCGCCGGGCCCTGGTGCGGGCAGCTGCTCGCCGATCTTGGCGCAGAGGTGATCAAGATCGAGCGGCCGGCACGGGATGGCAGTGGCGGCGATGATACGCGCCACTGGGGCCCGCCCTTCGTGCAGGGAGAAGACGGGGCCAATCTGGGTGCGGCTTACTTCCATAGCGCCAATCGCGGCAAGACGAGCCGCGCCATCGATATCAGCACGGCGGCGGGCCAGGCGGCCGTGCGCGAACTGGTGGCGGATGCCGATGTGCTGATCGAAAATTACAAGGTGGGCGGGCTTGCCAGATATGGGCTTGATCATGCCAGCCTGCTGCACGTCAATCCGCGGCTCATCACCTGTTCGATCACCGGCTTTGGGCAGAGCGGGCCCTATCAGGATCGCGCCGGTTATGATTTCATCATCCAGGCCATGGGCGGCGCGATGTCGCTGACCGGAGAGCCGGATGGCGCGCCGCAGAAGGCGGGCGTTGCCTATGCCGATCTGTTCACCGGGCTCTACAGTGCCGTCGCGATCCTTGCCGCCCTGCGCCGGCGTTCGGAAACGCAGCAGGGCGCGCATATCGATATGGCGCTGCTCGATTGCCAGGTCGCGGTGCTTGCCAATCAGGCCGCGAACTATTTCGCAACCGGCATCGCGCCCGGCCGCATGGGCAATGGCCATGCCAATCTGGCCCCCTATCAGGCCTTTGCCTGTGCAGATGGGGATCTGGTGATCGCGGTGGGCAATGATGCGCAATTTGCCCGGCTGTGCGGCGTGCTGGGGCTCGAAAGCCTGGCCGCCGACAGTGATTTTGCCACCAATGCGGCGCGGCTGGCCAATCGCCGCCGCCTGATTGCGCACATTGCCGGTGCGGTGGTGAGCTGGCCTGTGGCGGCGCTCCATGCGGCGCTGGAGGCGGCGGGCATTCCCGCCGGGCCGATCAACGATCTCGCCCAGGTCTTCGCCGATCCCCATGTTGCGGCGCGCGGGCTGCGCTTTCGCCCGGCAGGTGCGGCGATTGACGGGCTGGCCTGCCCGATCGTGATCGACGGGGCGCGCCAGATCGCGTCAGGCGGCGCGCCCGATCTGCCGGATTGAGCGCGTGTTTCGAGCCGTGAGACGGGGAACCATCTCACGGCCCAAAAGGGCTAGCTGATCGGCGGCACGGGCCCCGGCGGCGCATCGCGATCCAGCTCGTGCACTTCCACCAGCCCCTGGCCGACATGGCTCTTGCCCCGGCTGTAGAGGAAATAGACCACGAGGCCGATCAGCGACCAACCGAGGAACATCAGCTCGGTATAGCCGGACAGCTGGAAGAACAGGAACACGCAGCCTGCTGCTGCCAGCGGGCAGACCAGCCAGAAAAACGGCGTGCGGAACGGGCGATGACGGCCGGGATCGGTGCGACGCAGGATCATCACGCCCACGGCCACGGTGAAAAAGGCAAACAGCGTGCCCGAATTGGAAATGTCCGCCAGCTTGCCCACCGGGAACAGCGCGGCAAACAGCGCCACGAAAATCCCCGTGCAGGTGGTGACCACATGCGGAGTCCCATATTTGGGATGCAGCTTTGAAAAAGGCTCCGGCAGCAGGCCGTCGCGCGCCATCACAAAGAAAATGCGCGTCTGGCCAAACATCATCATCAGGATGACCGAGGGCAGGGCAACCCCGGCGGCAATCGCCACCAGATCGCCGGCCCAGCCATATTGGATTTCGCGCAACACGAATGCCAGCGCCTCTTTTGATTGCGACAACTCGCCAAAGGGCTGCGCACCGACAGCGCCGATCGCGCCCGCCGCCACCAGCAGATAGATGACCGTGCAGATGGCCAGCGATCCGATCAGCCCGATGGGGATGTTGCGCTGCGGGTTGATGGTTTCTTCCGCCGCGGTGGAAACGGCATCAAAGCCGACATAGGCAAAGAAGATCGATGCCGCCGCCGCTGCCACGCCGACCGTGATCAGCTCGTCCGTAATCGGGCTCATCACTTCGCGGGCGAAAAAGCCATTGGGGCTGAAGGGTGCGAAATTATCGGCGTTCATCGCCGGAATGGCGAGCGCGATGAACAGCAGCAGCGCGGAAACCTTGATCACCACCAGCACCGCATTGAAACGGGCGCTTTCCTTTGTCCCCACGATCAGCAGCGCCATGCACACCAGCGCAATCAGCATCGCCGGCAGATTGATGATCCCGGGATTGGGGTCAAACGGCCCTGCCACCAATGTGTTGGGCACCGTGATGTTGAATATCTCCTTTGCCAGCCCGACCATATAGCCCGACCAGCCGACCGAGACGGCGGAGGCGGCAATCGCATATTCGAGCACCAGCGCCCAGCCCACGATCCAGGCGATGATTTCGCCAAAGGTTGCATAGCTGTAGGTATAGGCAGAGCCGGAGACCGGCACCATCGAGGCAAGCTCGGCATAGCAGAGCGCGGCGAGCGCACAGACGACCGCGGCGATCACGAAGCTGATCATCATTGCCGGGCCGGCCTTGTTGGCAGCTTCCGCCGTCAGCACGAAAATGCCGGTGCCGATGATGGCCCCGATGCCGAGCATCGTCAGCTGGAATGCGCCGAGCGTGCGGGTGAGCGACTTTTTCTCGGCCGTCGCCAATATGGCATCGAGCGGCTTCACGCGATCAAATAACATGCCTGTCCCCTTTATGTCGTTTTGGCCATGATGTGCACCGTGCGCACATCCCGACGATTGCCCGGTAACCTAAAGGCTAATCTGCGCTGCGCAACCAAATTTCAACGAATCGGGCCGCATCGGGCATGGGGGCGCCGATCCCCCTGATCTGCCCTGCGCCCTCAGCCTCTCGCCAATATGGGCCCCAGCGGCGCGCCACCCAGCAGGTGGACATGCAGATGCGGCACTTCCTGATGGCCATGGCGTCCCACATTGGCGATCAGCCGATAGCCCGGCATGTCCACGCCCAGCAGCTGCGCAACATGGCCGATGGTGCGCACAAAATCCGCGATCTCGGCATCGCATGCGTGCTGCGTGAAATCATCCCAGCTCACATAAGCCCCTTTGGGGATGACGAGCGCGTGCACGGACGCCTGCGGATTGATGTCGTGAAAGGCGAGCGAATATTCGCTTTCGTAAATGGTGCGATTGGGGATTTCGCCGCGCAGGATTTTGGCAAAGATATTCTGGTCGTCATAGGGCTGGCTGGTGTCGACAGGCATGGCTCACTCCGTTCGCGCGGCTTTCTCTGCATGACCGGACACCCCCTCGCGCCGCGCCAGCTCGGCAGCCACATCGGCCCAGCCCAGACCCTGCTCGGCAAGCAGCACCGTCAGGTGAAAGACCAGATCGGCGGCCTCTGCGCGCAGCGCCTCGGCAGTGCCGCCCGTTGCGGCAAGGATGGTCTCGATGGCCTCTTCGCCCAGCTTTCGGGCAATGTGCACCCGGCCGCGGGCGGCAAGGCTCGCGGTGTAGCTCGCATTGGCATCGCCGCTGGCCAGCCGTGTGCGCACCGCATCTTCCAGCATACGCAGCACCGGGCCAATGGCATGCGGATCAGTCGGGGCAGGGGATGTCGGGCTGTGCATGCGCATGATGTGGTCTGGCAGCGGCGGCCAAGTCAAGCCTTCTGCTGTCAGGGGCCGCTGCCTTCGTCGCTCCAGTCATCGCGCAACGGCCGCTGCCGCGCCCGGCCAAAGCGCCGTGCGGTCAGCAGCAGCGCCAGCGCACCGCCAAACAGCAGCAGGGCACTCGGCTCCGGCACTTTCACGGCCTCGCGCGGCGGTGGCGCAGAGGGTGGCGCTGCGCGTTGCGGCCCAGTTTGCTGTGATGCAGTCTGCTCTGGTGCGGCCTGTGCCCGAGCGCCGGGCTCGGCTGAGCGCACAGCCGGGGCGGGCGGCGCAGGCGGGGCTGTGGCCATCAGCAGCGCAGCCGCGGCCAGAAGGGCATGGCGGCGCAGGGGCAAAGTGCGGGATCGGCGCATCATGATTGTTAATGCAAGCGTTGCGCCAGCCCGGCAAAGCCGCGCAAATCGCTGCCCTGTGATGGTTAACGCGGTGTGCCACTGCCCCCGACTTGTCAATTTTCACGACATTTTTTAGTCACTTAGCTGTCAAATTTGCCATACGGCTGCGATTTGGCCGGTTGGCAAAGCCCGCCCGCTCCGATAGGCAGCGGCGATGGCGGCTCTGGATGCACTGATCATCGGCGGCGGGCATAATGGCCTGGTCTGCGGCTTTTATCTGGCGCGGGCGGGCCTCAAGGTCCGCATATTGGAGGCGCATGCCGAGGTCGGCGGATGTGCCATCACGGAAGAATTTCATCCCGGCTTCCGCAATTCGGTCGCCAGCTACACCGTCAGCCTGTTGCAGCCCAAAATCATCCGCGATCTGGGGCTGGAACAGCGCGGCTATCGTGTCATTGAACGGCCGATCAGCAACTTTCTGCCGCTGCCGGGCGCGGGCGCTGGTGTCGGCAGTGCCGGCCCGGCCAGTGGCGGCCATTATCTGAAGCTTGGCGGCGGGCTGGAACGCACTCAGGCCGAATTCCGGCGCTTTTCGGCGCGTGATGCAGCGCGCCTGCCGGATTATCATGCCATGCTGGAGGATGCAGCCCAGCTGCTGCGCGATCTGGCGCTGCGCACGCCGCCCAATGTCGGGGGCGGGCTGGCCAGCCTGATCGAGGCTGTGCGCACCGGCTGGCCGCTGGCCCGGCTGCCCCGCGCCCGCCAGCAGGCGGTGCTCAATCTCTTCACCAAATCGGCGCGCGAGCTGCTCGATCAGTTTTTCGAATCGGATGCCGTGAAGGCGGCCTTCGGCTTTGATGCCGTGGTCGGCCATTATGGCTCTCCCGATATGCCGGGCAGTGCCTATGTGTTGCTGCACCATGTGTTTGGCGAGGTGAATGGCAAGCAGGGCGTGTGGGGCCATGTGCCCGGCGGGATGGGTGCGATCACGCAGATGATGGCCGCCGCCGCCCGCGCCGCCGGGGCAGAGATCGAAACGGGCGCACGGGTTGTCGGCCTGCTGGGTAATGGTGGTGCAGTGGAGGGTGTGCGCCTGGGTGACGGGCGGGAAATGCGGGCAGCGCGGATCATTTCCAATATCGGCCCGATCGCGCTGTCGCGGCTGCCCGGTGCCGAAGGGCTGGCGGCGCTGCCCGCCGTGCAGGGCCTGGCCGCCGGATCTGGCAGCTTTCGCATGAATGTGGCGCTGGCGGGGCTGCCTGATTTTCCGGCCCTGCCCAATCAGGGAAGCGAACCGGCCGAGCATCATTGCTCTGGCATCGTGATTGCCCCCAGCCTCGATTATATGGATCGCGCCTATATGGATGCGCGCCTCCATGGCTGGTCGCGCCAGCCGATCGTCGAAATGCTGATCCCATCCACTGTCGATGCCGGGCTGGCCCCGCCTGGTGCGCATGTGGCCAGCCTGTTTTGTCAGCAATTTGCGCCGCAACTGCCCGGCGGGCAGGATTGGGATGCCTGCGAAGAGGCAGCAGCCGATGCCGTGTTCGATGCGATCGAGGCCTTTGCGCCCGGCTTTCGCAGGCTCGTGGTCGCGCGGCAGATCTTCAGTCCGAAGGGGCTGGAACGGCGCTTTGGCCTGGTCAACGGCGATATCTTTCACGGCCGGATGAGCCTTGATCAGCTGTGGTCGGCGCGGCCCTTTCTTGGCGCTGCCGATTATCGCCTGCCGTTGAAGGGGCTGTATCTCTGCGGTGCCGGCGCACATCCGGGGGGCGGCGTGACGGGCGCGCCGGGGCATAATTGTGCCGCCGAAGTGCTGCGCGATCATCGCCGCCGGTGGCGGCTTTAGCGCGGCCGCCGCGCGCTGGGCACATTCAGAAATCCAGCGCCGCCACCAGCGATCCCGCGGGCAGAGCCGGCTGGTGTGGCGGGCAGCGGATCAGCCAATCGGCCCCGGCGAGCACAGCCTGCGATCCGCTTTCCTGATCAGCAAGGGGGATCAGCGCGGCATTGGCTGCGCCGTCCGGATGTCCGTCCGCTCCTCCATCCTGCCAGCGCGCCCGCACATAAGCCTCGCGCGCGCCATTGGCCGGCAGCGGGGCCGCCAGCGGCAGCCGCCGCCAGCGCAGCACATCGGCCATGCGCCCGCCCTGCAGCAGCGTGAGGAGCGGCACCAGCAGCAGCCGCGCCGTGACCATGGCGGAGGTCGGGTTGCCAGGCAGGCCGAGCACCCAGCTGCCCGTTGTGCTGCTTCTCCCGTCTTTTGCCCGCCCGTCGCCCGCAACATGGCCCAGCCACACCGGGCGGCCGGGCCGGATCGGCAGGCCGGAAAAGTGCATGGCCAGCCCCAGCGGCGCAAACATCGCCTTGGCATGATCATGCGCGCCGACCGAGGCGCCGCCTGCCACCACCACGACATCCGCTGCGCCACAGAGCCGGGCGGCCATGCTCTCCAGCCGGGGCAGATCGTCCGGCGCCAGCAGCTGATCGGTCACATCGCCTCCGGCCTGGGCGATCATCGCCGCCAGCGCCAGGCCAATGCTGTCTGCAACGCCCAGAAAGGGTGCGGCGGCATTCGCATCGGCATCCATCGCGCCCGGCGGGTGCAGCTCGCTGCCGGTGGAGATCAGCGCGACCCGGGGGCGCGGCGCGACCATGAGCGATCCCACGTCGGCCGCCGCCGCGACGACCAGCTGGCGCGGCCCCAGCCGCACGCCCGCATCAAGCAGCACCTCGCCCGCCCGGAAATCGCTTGCAGCAGCGCGAATGTGCCGCTCCGGCCCGTGGCCGGGGCGAAAGCGCACCCGCGCGCCCCGTTCATCGCGCTCGGCATATTCCTGCATGATGATGCTGTCGGCCCCCGGTGGCACGGCCGCGCCGGTGAAGATGCGCTGTGCCGATCGTGCGGGCAGCGGCGCGGGCGGCGCACCTCCCGGCACCAGCTCTCCCCCGTGCAGGCGCAGCCACTGCCCGTCTGCTGCCTCGTCCCGTCGCACGGCATAGCCATCGCGGGTGGAAAGGGGCAGGGCGGGGGCATCGCGGCGCGCGCGGATGGGGCGGGCAAGCATGCGGCCGGCGGCATCGGCAATGGCGATCTGTTCGGCCCCCAGCGGGGCGATTTCTGCGGCCATCAGCGCATAAGCGGCCGCAAGGCTGGTGCCTGGGGCCGCACTGCTCACGCAGTTTCTGCCAGCTCTTTCAGCGGAATGGCGCTGTTGGCCAGCTGCGCCGGGTCGGCAGCGGTGCGCGCCTCCACCAGCTTTCGCCCCTGGGCATAATCGCGCACGGCGTTCACGCAATCGAGCGCGATCACCCGGCCATCTTTGCGGTAAATCACGGAAAAACTGCGGCTTTCCGGGTCGCCGCGCAGCACCGCATCATCATGCCCGGCAGACAGGCCAACCGTTTGCAGGCGCAAATCATATTGGTTCGACCAGAACCAGGGCGTGGCGCGATAGGCGGCTTCCTCCCCCATGATCGTTCGCGCCACCACGCTTGCCATGTCATTGGCATTTTGCACCGATTCGAGCCGGATCACGGCCCCATCGGCAAAATCACTGGCATGGGCTGCGCAATCGCCCAGCGCAAAAATGCCGGGCAGGCTGGTGCGGCATTGGGCATCCACCAGCACGCCGCCGACGCGCGCATCCGCCTGCGCCCCCGCGGCGATCAACGGCGCGGTGCACGGGATGATGCCAATGCCGACAATCACCATGTCGGCTGCGATTCGTTCCCCGCTCGCGAGCGTCACGGCGGCCACATGGCCCTCGCCCTCCAGAGCGCAGACCTGTGCATCGGTGCGCAGATCGACCCCCCGGGCGCGGTGCTCGGCGGCAAAAAAATCAGCGAGCGCCACCCCGGCAACGCGGGCCAATATGCGCGGCATGGCCTCCAGCAAGGTCACATCCTTGCCCAGCTTTACCAGCACCGCGGCTGCTTCCAGCCCGATATAGCCGCCGCCGACCACCACGATCCGGCGGGCCGCGGGCAGTGCGGCCATGATGGCATCCACATCGCGGCGGGTGCGCACCATGTGCACGCCTTGAAGCGTGCTGCCGGGGCAGGATAGCGGCCGGGGATCGCCACCGGCCGCCCAGATCAGCGCGCCATAGCCGATGGTGCGCCCGTCGCCCAATGTCACGCAGCGGCCCGCGGGCGCAACGTCGGTGGCGCGTGCACCGCTGATGAAGCTCACGCCCTTGTCCGCCCAATAGCTTTCCGGCCGCAGCAGAATCCGTTCAAAGGGCTTGTCCTGCGCCAGATATTCCTTTGACAATGGCGGGCGTTCATAGGGCGGCACGCCTTCATCCGCGATCATGCCGATGCTGCCGCCAAAGCCGGCTGTGCGCAGGGCAATCGCGCATTGCGCGCCGCCATGGCCAGCCCCGGCGATGAGAATGTCGAAATGCGTGCTCATGGCAATGTGCGTTCGCACAGCCGCCCCGCACACGCAAGACGCGGATCAGGCGCTGGTGACCGGTACGGACGAGCGTTCATCGGTCGCCCAATATCAACCTGTCAGACGGGGCAAAGAATCCGCACGCTTATGCCGCTATGGGTGCCGAAGCTCGTGACGACGGCCATTTCCCCTCACGCGACCTCAACCTTGTTCAAATTGGGCGAAAGCAGGTGGATCGCGAGGACAGCGAGGAAATAGACGATTGTGCAGGCGGCAAAGATGAGCGTGTAGTTGCCGCCGGTTGCATCGAGGACCAGCCCGGTCGATTTGGCCATGATCATCCCGCCGATCCCGCCTGCAAAACCGCCCAGGCCGATGGCCGAGCCCACCGCCTTTTTGGGGAACATGTCCGGTGGAATCGAAAGCAGGTTGGACGAGAAGGACTGATGCCCGGCGAGCGCGATCCCGATCAGCACAACCGCCAGCCACATATTGTCGACGCCCGTCACGAACAGCAATGGCAGCACGCAGCAGCCAGAGATCAGCATCGTCACCTTGCGTGCGAAATTGGGGGTGCGACCATTCTGGATCAGTTTGGAGGAAAGCCAACCTCCGGCGATGCTGCCGACATCCGAAAGCAGATACATGATCACCATCGGCAGCAGCACAACCTTCAGGTCGACATCATAGGTCGACGCAAAATATTTTGGCAGCCAGAACAGCATCAGGAACCAGACCGGATCCGTCAGGAACTTGGCGACAGCAAAGGCCCACGCCTCACGCTTTCGGACCAGCCGCGACCAGCCGATCTGCTCGATCTTTTCCGGCGGATCATGCTCGATCCAGGCGAGCTCCGCCTCGCTGACCTTTCCGCTTTCGCGCGGATTGCTGTAATGCCACCACCACCATGCCAGCAAAATGACGCCGAACAGCCCGGAATAGATGAAGGTCTCGCGCCAATCGAGGCCCAGATACACCATGAAAAGCGCCAGCGTCGGTGCCGTCAGGATCACTCCGATCGTGGTTGCGGAATTGACCCAGCCGATCGCCAGTGCCCGTTCTTTCTGGGGGAACCACTCGCTGCTGGCGCGCACCACCGCTGGAAAATGCCCGGCCTCGCCAA
>CAZFYJ010000018.1:0-17287 GCA_964523215.1 uncultured Sphingomonadaceae bacterium
GAGCTCCTGGCGTGTCGCCGTGATGATCTGGCAGTCCTCCCCGGCCAGGCGGCGCACCAGTGCGCTGCCCACCATGCCGCGGTGGCCGGCCACGAAAATGCGTTTCCCCTGCAGATCGAAATGCGCCATCATGCTTCCTTCATGACCTGCGCATTTTTCATGACATCGAGATCGGCCTGCACCATCTCGCGAGCGAGATCGCGGACGCTGGTTTCGTGGTGCCAGCCAAGCTTGTCGCGCGCCTTGGCCGGATCGCCGAGCAGCAGATCGACCTCGGTCGGCCGGAAATAGCGAGGGTCAACCTCGATCAGGGTTCGCCCCGATGCGGCGCAAATCCCGGTTTCGCCAATGCCCTCGCCCTCCCACCGGAGCGAAATGCCGACATCGGCAAAGGCCCATTCGACAAATTGGCGCACCGACGTCGTCTCGCCCGTCGCCAGCACATAATCATCGGGCTCGTCCTGCTGCATCATCATCCACATGCCGCGCACATATTCGCGGGCGTGGCCCCAATCCCGCTTGGCATCGAGATTGCCGAGATAGAGCTTGTCCTGCCGGCCGAGGCTGATCGCGGCGGCCGCGCGCGTGATCTTGCGCGTGACAAAGGTTTCACCGCGCAACGGGCTTTCATGGTTGAACAGGATCCCGTTGGAGGCGTGCATGCCATAAGCCTCGCGATAGTTGACGACGATCCAATAGGCATAAAGCTTTGCCGCGGCATAAGGCGAACGGGGATAGAAGGGCGTGGTCTCCCGCTGGGGCACCTCCTGCACCAGGCCATAAAGCTCTGAGGTGGAGGCCTGATAGAAGCGGCAGCTTTTTTCAAGGCCGAGAATGCGGATCGCCTCCAGCAGCCGCAGCGTGCCCACGGCATCCGCATTGGCCGTATATTCCGGCGTTTCAAAGCTGACCTGCACATGGCTTTGCGCGGCAAGATTGTAGATTTCGTGCGGCTGGGTCTGCTGCACGAGGCGGATCAGATTGGTGCTGTCCGTCATGTCGCCATAATGGAGATGGAAGCGCGCACCATCGGTGTGCGGATCCTGATAGATATCCTCGATACGGCCCGTGTTGAACGATGAGCTGCGGCGTTTGAGGCCGTGGACCACATAGCCCTTTTCCAGCAGCAATCGCGCCAGATAGGCACCATCCTGTCCGGTCACTCCAGTAATGAGGGCTGTCTTGGTCATGATTTTGTTCTCACAGTTGCATAAGGGGTGAAAAGCGGGTCCGCTGCGCGATGATCGACATCACCAGAAAATGCCGCGCCCGGCGGCTCATTTTCTGATGAACGAAAATCCGATTCCCCCGCCGCGATACCAATGCCGTTCGGGATCTTCACGAAAGAAGAGGAAGGCGCGGCCATGCTTCAGGGAAAAGTCGGATAGCGATGTGTTGTCATGCGCATTGTCGCCCAGAATGATGGCGCCGGGTGCCAGCTTGTCCACGATCACATCATATTCGCGCGCTTCATATTCGACACTGTGATCGGAATCGTTGATGAAGATATCGATCTGCTCGGTCATTTTCTTCAGTGTTTCGATGGAATCGCCCACGCGAATTTCGCCCACCTGGGTGTAGGGCTCTGTCAGCATCCATCCGGCGGCCGGATTGATATCGGTGCCGATGAAGCGCCCCGGGTGGCCCTCGGCTGCGTTGCGCATCAGGGCCTTGCACAGCACGACCGAGCCCAGCCCCTTGTCCACGCCCGTTTCCACAACGATTTTGGGCTTTGCCAGGCGCACAATCGCATACCAGCCCAGCCGCTTGGCATAGCGCACCTGATCATCCGAAACAGAGCGGAACGGGCTTTCCTTCACACGCTTCAGGATGTGCGCGCGCAAATCCTCATCGTGCAGCAGCTCGTCAATATAGGCGCGGGCCTGTTGCGGCGCATGCCCCGTCACCAGCGAGAGCGCATTCGCCAGATATTTGAGGTTCATCTCGGTCAGATCATAGGTGAAGTTCGTTTCCTCGCGCGAGGTGAACAGCCAGCCCAGATAGGCCGGAATATCGCGCAGCGCCGTCCTGCCGCCGATCAGCGCCCGGCGCGGGATGACAGCAAAGCGATAGACAGGGCTGCCCTTCATGCTGCGAACGAATTTTTTGAGGGCGCTCACATCCGCCATAAGTGAAGTCTCCGAATGTCCTGGTCCAGTTGGATGCGGGAAAGATGCATGCGAGGCGGCAGGCCGGTCAGCCGCAACCCTCATGCCGCTGCTGCGTCTGCCCTGCCCGGATCATCGTGCGACGGCGACGAGTGCGCCACAATGATAGCAGAAGAAGCGGGAAGCCGTGATGGGTGCGATGGCAAGCGCGCTGTTTCGCACGATCTTTTGCGCCCGGGCCATCAGGGGCGAGCGGCCCAGACTCAGCAATTCCATCGAATGATCAAACAGCTTGAAATCGACGATGTTCAGCCCCGCCGTTTGCAAAAGCACCATGAACGATTCAGGGCTGTAGATATTGATGTGGCCGGTGTTGATCGATTCCTGCACAATCGCGCGCGGCATACGGCCCCGCGCCTCGCAGGGCACTTCGACATAGATAAATCCTTTTGCCACGCGCGCTGCCTCTCGCAGAAATCCGCGCGGATGATCCACATGCTCGACGACATGGCTGGCAACGACCAGATCAAAGCTCTGGTCTGGATAGGGGATGGTCACGCCATCATAGGTCGAAAGATTGAGATCGCGTGCGCCTTCATCAAGATGCTCTGCCGCATCGGTGACATCGATGCCGACATGATCCGTGCCGATGCCGCTGCGCTTGATTTCGGCAAGCACCGCCCCGGTCCCGCACCCAATCTCGAGAACGGAGCTGACCTTGCGCGCACCAAGCAGCGCCTTGAGATTGGCAACCTTGTCTTTGGCAGCAACACGGCGGCGCATGATCGCACCCGCATCATATTCGCCTTCATAATGCGCATTGAAACGGCCGACCGCATAGGGTTCAATCAGCATGTTCAAATTCAGTTCCTTCATTGGCCTTCAAAACAAGTGATCATGTGCGAATAAAGCCATATTCATGACCGGTTTTTGACACATAGAATAAGCGATAGCCATTGTTCCGTATTTTTTCGACCGCATCGATTGTTCTCTTGTTTTCAATATCATACATGCGATGATGAAATTCGATCATCATCTGGCGGGGCAGAATTTGGCTATGCAGCAGATCATCGATCACGGCATATTCAAAGCCTTCAATATCCATTTTCAATAGATCAGGCACATCAGTTCCCGCTAGTGCCATCAGCCCGGCCATACGGTGCACGGGCGCCCGGACCATCTTGTCCCGATCCGAATGCCTGGCAGGTTGCGCTGAAAAGGAGACATAGGCGTCATTTTCCGGCGCAAAAAACTCCGCCTCTCCATCTTCGCCGGCAAGGCCAACCGGATAAAAGCGAAAGCTTTCCGGAAGCCGCTGGCTTTCGATCCAGATCCGGCTCCTTGGTGTCGGATCAAAGGCATGCACCTGCGCACCAAATTGATCGATGGCGGCAAGATCAAAGGAAATATCCTCTCCCACGCCGACTGAGAAAATCACCGGGCTTTGCGGCAGATTCTGATAGGCAATCGGCCATCCGCCATAATCGGTGCCGAGCACGCGAAAGGGGATGTCCACATCCGCCTTGTGGAGCGGTGGCTTAAGGAATTGGCGCGCGATATCTTTCAACTGCGAGATCATGCGAAAGACCCCTTCATCGCCCTCGCAGAGGCAAGTGCAGCACCAGCGAAAGCCGCCACCACATCATCGCCATAAAGCTGAGCCCCGCTCAAATGCTCTTCCGTGACTGCTCGCATCAAAATCTTCCTTGCACACCGGGCTGATCGCTCAGAATCCTGTTGAACAGCGCCACCATCTGCGCCGCCTCCACCTTGCGGCTGAACTGCTCCACGGCCAATTCCCGGCACGCGGCGCGCATTGCGCTCGCCTCGGCCTCCGACTGGGCAAGCGCATAGCCGATGCGCCGCGCCATGTCAGCAGTTTCGAACGGCGCAACCAGCCAGCCGGTTTTTTCCGGAATGACCATATCGGGCATTCCGCCAATATCAAAGGCGATAACCGGCGTGCCGCAGGCCAGCGATTCAAGCACCGTGAGCGAGAGATTTTCCATGCGCGATGGCACGATCATCACATTGGCCGCAGAATAGAGCCGCGCCAGCCGCGCGCGCTCTGCAATCGGGCCAAGATTGATGGTCGGCATGCCGATATCGGGCACTGCGCCGCCGCCAAAGGCAACCAGGCTTGCGCCGCCCGCTTGCTCGCTGCCCAGCTGGCGCAACGCCGTGACCAGCAGATCAAAGCCCTTGCGCGGATCGGCCGTGCCCCCGGCAGAGCCGAACAGCACGATTTTGCGATCCGGATCAAAGCCGAATTCGGCCCGCGCCGCGCGCCGATCGACCGGCGCAAAGACATCCGTGTCGATCCCGTTGGCGATCACATGCACCCGCCGCCCGGCAAAGAGGGCGCTGCGCTCAAACTCGCTCGCCAGCCAGCGCGAGGGCGCAGCGATATCCAGCGAGCCGATCCGGGCGAACGCCGCCTGCTTGCGCGCAAATGTCCAGCGCGAAAACCAGTCCGGCCCTGCCCCATCGGGCGGCACATGATAAGGCGCGGGGTCCATCGTATAATGTTCAGTGCCGCACATCGCCCACATATCGTGCGCCCGCCAGACCAGCGGCATCGGGAATGCGCGCAGGCTTTCGACCGACAACAGGCCGTCAATATTGTGCAACACGCACAGGCTGGCATTGATGCGCCGCGCCAGGGCTGCGCCGTCAATCCCGCTCCAGCCGATCGAGCGCGTGTCATGCCGCTCCAGGCGCATCAGCATGCCCGGCACGCGCTCAGCAGCGAAGCGGGCGAGCGCCAGCCTGTCTGCAAGCGGCGAAGGCTGGATCACCCAATCCGGCGCATCGGCTGCGCGTCGCCCGACGCAAACCCGGCTGTCGATGCCGGCATCGCGCTGCCCCTGCGCGCTATCCAGCGCCGCGCGCGAAGCCCCGCCTTTCGCATAATATTTGGTGAAGTGCAGCACGCGCATCGATCGATCAGCCGATGATGTCCAGAAAGCGCCGCCATTGCGCCTCCTTGCTATACCTATCCCGGATCATCGCATGGCCGGCCTGCGCAATGCCCTGGCGCGTGGCAACATCTTCGAGCGCCGCCATGATGCGGTCCACCATATTCTGGGGCGAGTCATAGGTCAGCATGGTTTCCCCGCCCTGCATCCCGGCCGGATAGTTGCCGGCATCGGACAGCAGCAGCGCGCCGCAGCCCATCACCTCGAAGCAGCGCATATTGCCGCGATCATTGCCGGACATGTCGATCGCGCCATTGACGACGATCTTTGCCTGGCCGAACAGCGCATAAAGATCGCGCCCGAACAGCGCCTGCCCCGCCCGCCGCTGCACAGACCGTGGCAGCGCATAGCGGCTGACGAACGGCAGGAACGAGGGGAGCGCAGAGGCCCAGCGTGTCGGCCGGGATTGCAGCAGGTGAATCTGCACCCGCACATGATCGGGCAGCTGGGCTATCGCCTCCACAATGCGGCTGCGATTCTGATGGTGGCGGCTGTAGGTGCCGGCAAACACGACATCGAGCGGCCGATCGGCATTTTCGGCATAATCCTGCATCGCCGGATCATAAGCGGGGAAAAAATAATCCGCTTTCCAGCCTGCCTCTTCATAGCTGCGCAAAATTGAGGGGAAATTGCACACCACATGATCATAAGCGGCAAAATCCGCCCCCGGGCTGGGTGCTGCGCGCCAGGCCACCGTTTTCCTGACGCATCCGGGCAGCATCTTCACAAAATCGCTGCCAAAGCGCAGCGGATCATGATTGTAGAAAATCTCGGCGCGATGATCCTCGATTTGCGCGCGCAAGATGTCGGCCAGATCGCGGGCGCCTTGCCAGCCTCTCGCATCGGCCCAGGCCATTTGCGACACCGCATCATTGCCAACGCTGAAACAGGCATCCGGATGCCGCTCCAGCGTCGGCTTCAGCATGTGCAATGCGATAAACCGGTCATGAAACAGATCGTCTGTAATGGCCGCATGCGTATGCTGCGCGATGCGCCCGCGCCGCAGCGCGAGATAGGCGGGATAAATGTCGAAGTTTTGAAAAATGCGCATCGGTGCCCGGCTGTTGTTCGCGGCTATTGACGGGTGCCGCGCGACCAATCCGGGCTAAGCCAGATGGCAACGGCCAGAATGGCCCCGCCGCCGGAGATCATCGACGTGAGGAATGATGTGTTGGTGATCGACATCAGAAACGGCACGTAAGCGGCAACCACGAACGCGCGATCCTTCCCGTCGACGAATTTGCGGATGATGGTGAGCAGCAGCGCCGCAAGCGCCATGGCAATGGGCACACCGGGCAATCCCAGCGAGGCAATGCCATCGGTCGCCACGAAATTGGCGTTGAAGTTCCATTGTTCGACCGCATTGTTGGTCCCGGCCAGGAACTGGCCGATCACTTGCCCCACCGAAAAGGGGGCGTAGGGATAGTCCAGAAACAGCCGGCCGGGCCAGGATGCCGAAAAATAGGTGACCGGATAGACCGAGAAAAATTCGGCATAGACTCCATAGGCTGTGCCGGAGACCAGCAGTGTGCGCAGGAAAATGAAGGCATAAAGCTCCTGCACGATGGGAATTCCGGCAAGATAGAGGCCAAAGCCCACATAGCCAGCAAAGGACAGGCCAGCGAGGATGAACGGCATCCAGCGAAAGGCCATCCCTTTGCCCCACAGCATCATGGCATAAAAGAGCGGGACGGCGAGCAGCGTGATGATTTCCCCGCGCTGGGCAAGCGTGGCAAACGCAAAGATGCAGCCAAACATGCCCGAGCCGATCATGATGAGATTGCGGCGATAAAGCCCGTAGGCCAGCACCAGAGGGTTGAAGACGGTTGAGAGCATGGCCAGCAGATAGCCGTTGATGCCCCCGCCCAGCGCATCGGCGAAGGCAAAACGCTGCTCATACATCGTATCCAGATCGGCAATATTGATATTGGCGCCAAAGCGCACGAAGAAATAGCCAATCAGCGAAAGTTGCCCTGCGACGATCGCAAATCCGAAAAATTGCCGTGTATCAAATGCCGCTTTGAACGGCTGGACCGGCCGCCGCAGAACGAGCGTCAACACCGCAAAGCTGATCAGCAGCAGGGCGGCGGAAATTCCCGCCATTTCCGCATTTTCCAGCCTGCCCTGCAAATAGGGAATGATCGAGCATGGCAAGATGACGATATAGTAGATGACGTAAAGCGCGACATCGCTGAGGGTCGCGACCCGCTGCGGCAGCATGACCGAGGGAATGCAGGTGCACGCCACCAGCACAGCGAGCCCGGCCAGTTCATAGGGATAGTAATTGTATCCGAGATAGGCAAAAAGGGGCGACAAGGCGCTGTAGATCAGGATCATGCTGACCGCATAAGCCAGCGTGCCCGCATATTGCTGCACCAGCCAGCGCGACGTCCGCGCTGCTGCCAGCGCAGCATTGGTCTCGACCGGCACTGTCAGTTGGGTCGCCACAGCCTGATCCGATCCAATCCGCTGCGCGCGGCGAGATATGCGCCATTGAGCAGCCGGAAACGCCGATTGCCGAGGCTTGCACCCAGCTTCACATGCTGTTCTGCACCGAAGGACTGAAAATGCTTTGCGATCGAAGGCTTCATCGATCCGGCAAAATCGAACAGCGCCGATTGGCCATGTGCCTGCTCGATCGCATGCCACAGAAGCAGCGACTGGGCATTGCTCGATCGCAGCTCCGGATCGGCGCCGCCGATGACATAAATGGTCGACTGCGCATCGCTGGCGCACAAGACCGCAGCATGATCCTTGCCATCCCTGCCCACGGCCACATAAGCGCGGACCTGGCCGTTGCGATGAAAGGCCTGGACAATGCGCGCGATGATGCCCGACCAGGTTCCAACATCGATGTGCTGGCGCTCAAAGCTTTTGAGCACCATCGCAGCCACTCGGTCGCCCGCCTCATCCAGCACGATATCGACCAGCTTTTCGGCCTTGCGCACATTCTGGCGCGTGCGCGGCAACAACGCATCCCACAGCGCATCGCGCGGCCGATCGAGGGCGATCCGATAGGTGTAGGACATGGTGAGCGCATAGCCAGTTGCAAGAAACCCGTGCAAATTACCAATCTCGACAGGTGCCTGCAACATCACGGCATCGGCGCGGGGCAGCTGGGCGTGCAACGCCTCTGCCCATTCAATCTCGGTTGCGATGCGCGTCGCCGTCTTGACGTCACGTTGTGCGAAAAAGGGGCCGTTCCAAGCGGTCAACGGCGGCAGGCCAATGCGGCTCAACCCGCCGCGGCGGCTGACGACATAGGGAAGACGTGCCACAATCTCGTCATTATGGCGAACGATGGCCTCAGACCACGCGCCGGGCGCAACCACATCCCACCATTCGGGTGATTCGATAAAATGGTGATATGGCCTCAAGGCTGGCCGGCCTTGCGCGTGGCAAGCGCATGAAAGCGATAAGGATAAGCGAGCGAGCCGAAAAACTGCACGTCAAATCCCGCTGCCCCGGCAATGGCGCGATAGTCCGCCGGGCTATACCAGTGGCCGATCCCTTTCAGGCGCGGCGATGCGGACAAGCCGCGCAGCACATAGCCAAGCCGCTGCTTCAGCCCCGGCGCAGGGCGATCCCACATGCCGCCCAGCTCAAATTCGTGGAGCAACCGCGCCCAGGGAACGCCCGTGTGGACGATGCTGCCGCCATCCCGCAGATAGCTGTGCGCCAGCGCAAAATGCTGCTGCAGATCCGGCTTGGTCAGATACTGGATTACGCCGTGCGAAAACACGATATCAACCGGCTGATCCGGAACAAAATTTTGTGCCGCGCCAAGGTGCAGTTCGATGCCGGGAAAGAGGCCGGCGAAATGATCCAGCATCTTTTGGGACAGATCAACGCCGAGATATTCGGCCGCATCAAAGCCAAGGCCGCGGAAAAAACTGCCATCGCCGCAGCCGAGATCGAGCAGGCGTCGCCCCTTCACGTCGGGAAGGATGAGGCGCAATTCCTGCCACAGCAGATGAAAGAAATCTTCGCCGCGATCCCCATGCATCGGATCGCTGCGTTCGTCCCAATAGGCTTTCCAGGCCGCAGTGTCATTCATCGTGCATACTGACGGCCGCTTTGCCGGCCCATGACGCACGAACAGACATGATGAACGACATTCATTTCCTCATGATCATGCTGTTGAAGGAGAGATTGAGGGCACGGGACGTGCTAACCAGCGCGATAAGCGAGGCCGCCGCAAAAATCAAGCAGTGGACCGCCAGTGCGTCGCCGCGCACAAACTGATCAACGGCGGCCTGCGCCGCCAGCCCGCAGCCAATGCCGAACGCCGCACCCAGCGGCGGGCGCAGCGCATGCGACCAGACCGGATCATAGCTGTGCAGTGCTAGCGAGGCCCACAACAGATAGTAAGCAGAGACCATGATGCTGTAGATTGCGACGAAGCTGTCGAAAGGCAAAGCGAGCGCCACCGCAAGCGCAAGCGCCGCCAAAATCACAAGATCCGACACGATTTGCAGCAGCACCGCGGTTTTCTGTTTCCACACGACATCGAAAACCCGATCAATCCACGCCACGCTGACGGTGACCCACGCAATCCACGACATCCAGAAAATCGGCACGCCGAGGCCTTGCCATTCATCGCCGGCAAGCGCCACCAGCAGCGGCTGGATGATGGCGGGCAAGGCGAACAGCAAGGGCGCGCTCGTCGCCAGGATCAGCGCCAGGAGTGACGAGAGCATGTTGCTTTGCGCGCGCCGATCCTGTTCGCGCACCAGATAGGAAAAGAGCAGCTGCCGCAATGGCTGGGCAAACAGATTTGCCGTGGCGACAAACAACTGACGGACGAGAAAGAACTTTCCCAGCGCCGCTGCACCGAAGGCGATCAGCACAAGATAGTTGACCAGCCGCTCCTGCCCCGCCTGGCTGAGCGAATAGGGCGTATAAAGCAGCGGATAGGCCCGGTATTTGCGCAGCAGCTGCGGCGTCCGCGCCCGCAACGAGGAAAGCCGAAGGGGGCTGGTGATCATCGTGCGCGTGTTCAGGCAGCCAACCAGCACCCCAAGAAGAATGCCGACGACCTGGCACAGGATGAACAGGAAAACATCGAGCCCGGCCAGCGCCTGCGACAGCAGAATCAGCGCCAGCGTCGATCCCGATGCGACCACGGACTGGATCGCAAAGCTGCGAAACTGCTTCGTGCGTGTCAGAAATGACTGCTGCACGGCGGTGACGTTGCTGCCAACAATGTGCAGAAAAATCAGCGGAAGCAGCGCAACCCCCAGCGAAAGCCCGAAGATGCCAGGCGACAGCCAGTCGATCGCATAAGCGCCGATTGTCGTCAGCGTGGCAATCAGCACCGAAAAGGCAAAGGTGAAGCGCGCCAGCATCACCGCCGATGCCTCGCTGCGCGCAATGGTGATCGCAATATCAAGACGCAGCAAGCCAATGACCGAGGGGATCTGCGTGATGATCAAAAACAGCGGCCAGGCAGCAAATTCGCCCGGCGAGAGAAAGCGGGCAGACAGGATGATCGCCACGAACTGCAGTACGCGGCTGACCAGCGAGCCGCCGACGGCAAAGGCGATGTTGCGCGACACACTCATGGCATGGCAACCATGTTCGCATCACACAGGCTCACCACCCGCCGGCAAGCGCATTCGCAAAAGGCGGCCAGCAAGCGGAGGCTTGCATCACCGCGCAGCGCAATGCACTGTCCGGCCATGAGCGTTGTTTCCGGCACGATCGACATTACTCCCCCGCTGGGCACAGTTTTAAGTGGCTGGGCCGGAAAACGCCGCACCTCTAAAGCGGTCGCCGATGCTTTGGAAGTCAATTTTCTGGCGATCCGGCTCGAGACGTCTGCGTTCGTCCTTCTGTCGAGCGACACGCTGTTCGGCGCGCGCGCGCTTGAGGAGGCGGTTGCAGATGCCGTGCGCAGCGACGGAACGCTTGCCGATGTGCATGTGGTGAGCAGCGCGACGCACACGCATTTCGCGCCGACACTGGAGGACGACAAGTCCGCGCTTGGCGAGAGTGACCCGCGCTGGCGCGCACATGTGTTCGGGCAGGTTTGCCAGGCGGTTTGCGAGAGCCTGCAGCGCTCCGAGGCACGTTCGGCCGGTCCTGGTGGCTGGCAGGCCGCGGCCGGCGAGATCCCGCTTGCCGTCAGCCGTCGCAAGCGCTGGCGCTGGCCAGTGCTCTCGCGCCGCACGCTGATCCGGTTTCCGGGCGTGGTGATGGCGCCAGAGCCTGCAAATCCCATCGATCGCAGCGCGCATCTCGCCATTATCAGCGGCGCGGATGGCCAGCCGCTGGCCTTGCTTGCGCGCTGGTCCGCGCATCCGACCGTCTTTCCAGGCAAAGACCATATATCGCCGGATTATATCGGCGTTGTCCGCGATCGGCTGCGCGCCACGTTTGGCAATCCGCATCTGCCCATCCTGTTCCTGCAAGGCTTTGCAGGCGACATCCGGCCGGATATAGCCACCCGGGCACAGTTGCCGCTGCGCCAGAGGATCCTGCGCGGCCCAGGCTTCCCGCGGGTTGAACATGATGAATGGCAGGCCTTTGCCGATGCCGTCGCCGCCCATTTTGTCGCCATGGCGCAGTCTGCCCGCGGGCACGCGCCCCAGCCGCTTTCAGCAGCAGCGGCCAGCGTGACGACCACCGAGCGCCCGCTCGATGCGATCATCGACGGCGAGACGCTGGGGCACAGGCTGGCCCTGCGGCATGTGCGTCTCGCCGAAACGGCAAGCCTGTTGTTCGTGAGCGCCGAACCGTCGTCCGCGCTGGCACAGGCCGTGCACCGGCATTTTCCCGATGCATGGCCAGTCGGCTATGCCGGCGATGCTTTTGGTTACTGGCCGACCAGCGAGCAGAGCGCGGAGGGCGGCTATGAAGGCGGCGGGTTTTTTCCCTATTTCGGGCTGAGCGGCCGGTTTCGCGGAAATTGCAGCGAAGTTTTCGATAGCATGCTGAGCAGCCTTGCAGCGCAGTAAAGCCGCTTAGGCTGCCAGCGCTCCGGCAAACTCGGCAATGCGGGCCACCACCACATCCTGCTGCGCCTCGCTCAACTCCGCATAGATGGGCAGCGAGAGAATGCGGCCCTGCAGCCGGTGCGCAACCGGAAAATCCTCCGGCCGATGGCCGAGATGATCATAGCAGGGCAGAAAGGGCATTGCCCGCCGGTAGTTGATGACAGTGGGAACGCCGCCTGCCTTGAGTGCGGCGGCCAGCGCATCGCGATCATCCGCTTCGATCACATAGAGATGATAGACGTGGGTGCGCCCGTCGACCTGTGTTGGCCGCACAATCCCCGGCATGTCGGCCAGCAGGCGATCATAACGCGCGGCCACGGCCCGGCGCTGCTCCGTCCAGCGCGCCAGATGGGGCAGCTTGACGTTCAGGATCGCGGCCTGAATGCCATCGAGCCGGGAATTAATGCCTTCCATTTCATGCTCGCCTTTGACGAGCCCGCCATGGCGCGCAAAGCAGGCCATGAAACGCGCCAGCGCGGCATCGTTCGTGGTGATGGCCCCGGCATCCCCCATCGCCCCCAGGTTCTTGCCCGGATAGAATGACCATGTCGCAACGGTGCCGAATGAACCCGCCTTGCGGTCTGCGATCATCGCCAGATGCGCCTGTGCGCAATCTTCAATCACCCACAGGCCGTGCCGCCCGGCAATGTCCATGATAGCGGGCATGTCCGCCATCTGGCCGTAAAGATGCACGGGAATGATGCCCACGGTGCGGCTGGTGATTTTTTCTGCAATCAGCGCGGGATTGATGGTGGATGTGACCGGATCGATATCGACGAACACCGGCTTCGCCCCATGCTGGCCAATGGTTTCGGCGGTGGAAATCCAGCTTTGCGCCGTGGTGATGACCTCATCCCCCGGCTTCACGCCGAGCGCCTTCATCGCGATGTAGAGCGCATCCGTGCCATTGGCGCAGGAAATGCTGTGCTTTGCCCCCATCAGCTCGCCATAGGCCGCCTCAAATGCCTCCACATCGGGGCCGCGCACAAAGCTGCTGGCCGCGATCACGCGGGCAATGGCAGCATCGATATCGTCCTTCAGGGAGAGATATTGCGCGTGCAGATCGACAAAAGGTATGGCCATGCTAATTCCCATCGATGATCAGCTGGCACGCCGGATGAAGCGTGCGGGGTTGCCGGCATAAATGCCTGGTGTGTCGATTGACCGGGTGACGACCGCCCCGGCGCCGATCACCACATCATCGCAGATGCTGACCGGCAGGATCGTCGCGTTCGAGCCGATGGAGACGCGATCGCCGATATGGGTCGCTTCCCATTTGGTGACATCGCCGCGCGCCGGGCCGCCACTGGCAAAGCGATCGTTCACAAACATCACGCCATGGCCGATGAAGCAATCACTGCCGATGCGCACCAGCTCGCAGATGAAGCTGTGGCTCTGGATGCGGGTGCGCGCGCCGATGTGCACGTCTTTTTGAATTTCGCAAAAAGGCCCGACAAACACATTGTCGGCCAGCGCGCAGCCATAGACATTGGATGGCGCGATGATGGTGACGCCCTCCCCGGCGCTGACATCGCGCACGCTGGCCTCGATGTGCCTGATCGATGCCACGCCCGGCCCCCGCCCCGCTCAGCCGCCAAGCCGCGCGTGCCGCGAGGCAAAACGCAGATTGACATTCTGGCCGGTTTCAATCGCCTCATAGAGCGCCGTGATCAGCTCCAGGCTGCGCCTGCCTTCGAGGCCATCGACCAGCGCTGCGCGATCGTTGCGCAGGCAATCGACGACATGCTCATAATAGGCCTGATGGCCATAGCCATAAACATTGGGCGGATTGACCGAGAATTTGGACAGCACGTCATCATCATCTTCGCGCCGATCGACGAAATCCCAGGTGATCATCTGGTTGACGGCAAATCCGCCGATGACGACAGTCCCCCCCTCGCCCAGCACCGAAAGCGACCCTTCCAGATCGCGGGGGCGCGCAGCGTTGGTCGCTTCGACAATGCCAAGCGCGCCATTGGCAAATTGCAGCGTGGCAATGGCCGTATCCTCTGCCTCGATATCGACCAGCATCCGCGATGCCCGGGCATGGACGGAGATGACATCGCCCATGAACCATTCGAGCAAATCGATATGATGGCTCGCCTGATTGGCCAGCACCCCGCCATCCTGGGCCCAGGTGCCGCGCCAGCTATCCTGATCATAATAGCTCTGGTCGCGCCGCCAGCGCACCCGCACCGTGCCCAGAACCAGCTTGCCGAACCGGCCCGCATCCAGCGCCTCGCGCGCTTTGACGACGGGCACGTTAAAGCGGTTCTGCTTGACCACGAACAGCTTCACCCGCGCACGATCGCATGCGGCGATCATGGCGTCTGCATCGTCAAGGCGCAGGGCCATCGGCTTTTCGACGACAACATGCTTGCCGGCACCTGCGGCAAGAATGGCATGTTCCGCGTGCATCCCGCTCGGCGTCAGGATCGCGACCGCGTCAATATCGGCATCGCGCAGAAAGCTCTCCACATCATGAAAGGCAGGCACGCCAAACTTCGCCGCTGCCGCATCGGCGCGCGCCTTGTCCACATCGCACACCGCCGCGAGCACGGCACCGTCAATCTGCCGGTTGCCCAGGAGGTCAAGATGTCGCTTGGATATCCTGCCGCAGCCGATGATCCCGAATTTGATGCTGTCCATATGATCTTCCGATGAGGGTTGGTGCGAGGCGCGCGACCCGTGCGGCCTGATCAGGCCGTCTCCGATTTCTGCTGGCCGTAGCCATAGCCATAGCCATAGCCGTAGCCATAGCCTGCCTGCTTCTGGCGCAATTTGGTGAGCACCAGCCCGAAGACATGGGCCTGCACCGATTGCAGCCGCCCGAGCGAGGCCTTGATGCCGCGAACGGCCACGCCCTCGGCCTCGGCGACGAAAATGCAGCCCTCGACCGCGCGGGCAAGAAGCGGCGCATCAGCAAGGCCAAGGATTGGCGGGGAATCGACGACCACATGGTCAAAATGTTCCATCAACTGACGGGTAAGCATCATCATGCGATCGCTGCTCAGCAGTTCGGCAGCGCTTGGCGGCATCGGCCCGGCGGGCAGCAAGTGCAGCCCGGCAAAGCTCGTTTCTTCGACAAATTGCCGCCAATCATTCTGGCCGGCGAGAAAATTGCTGAGGCCCGCCGCATTCGGCAACCCCAGAAAGCCATGCATCGAGGGCGAGCGCATATCGGCATCGAGCAGCAGCACTTTCTTGCCCGTGCGGCTGAGCACCATCGCAATAGCTAGGCTGGTCGTGCTCTTGCCCTCGGCAGGCCGCGTGCTGGTGACCATCATCGCGCGCGGGACACCGTGATCCGTGGAAAAAGCAAGATTGGAACGGATGCTCAGATAGGCCTCCGAAAGCGAGGATTTCGGATCGCGCAGCAATTCGAGCGCTTCTTCATCCTCTGCATCGGGCACACTGCCCAGCAGCGGAACCTGCAGCAGGCGATTGACCTGGGTCGGGTCGCGCAGCCCTTCGTCGACCTGATCAAGCGCAAAGGTGGCAACAGCCGCCAGCCCGACGCCCGCGAGGAGCGCAAAGGCGAGATTGAGCGCCAGACGGGGAGAGGATGGTTTTTCAGGCACCTTGGCCGGATCGACGATCGAAATATTGTTGGCACCAACCCCGGCAACGCCAATTTCGCCATAGCGCTGGAGAAGCCCGCGATAGAGTTCCCGATCGGTATCGGCCTGGCGCTGGAAGATGTTGTACTGGATGCTGTCTCGCTGCTGGGCGGCCATGCGCTCCTTGAGCTGCTGCACCTGGCGGCCAAGATCCTGTTCGCGCTGCAACGCCTCGCGATATTCGGATGTGACGCTGCTCTGCACCCGCTGTTCCTCGCGGGCTATGCTGCTGTCGAGCACCTTCAGCTGTTCGGCAAGCGCGCGCGCAGCGGGATAGCCCGGCTCAAACTGCACCATGAGCTTTGCATATTCGGATGCCACCTCGGCGCGTCTTTGCCGCAATTGCGCAATCGCAATATTGTTCAACGCCCGCTCGCTGGAGCTTCGCGCCGTGGCAGCGGCCTTGCTTTCAGCGGCAATGCGGTCCGCCTTCGCCTGTGCAAGCGCGCTGTTCAGCGCCTCCAGATCGCTAGAAACAAGGGTGCGCTCCACCTCGGTGGTGCCATCGGTGCTCTTCGCCTTCCCAAGCGCGACAATGCCCTTCTGCTCGGCATAGTTGACCACGTCGCGCTCCGACTTTTCGACGCTTGCGCGCAAATCCTGCAGCCGGCCTTCCAGAAATTTGCGGGCGTCCGCGGTCGAGGCAAAGCGCCGGTCCATGCTCTGCACGATAAACTGTTCGGTCCAGGCATTGGCAATCTTGGCAGACAGCTCTGGCGACGCACTGGTATAGCCGATGTCAACCAGCGCAGACCCGCGAATGGGGCTGATCGACACATGGTCCATCAGCAGATCGACAGCCAGCTTTTCGCGCTTCTGCCGGTCCGATCCGCTCAGCGCCCGCCCCGAACGGTTGGCAAACAAGGCACTGTCATCAGGATTGACCCGATGGGCCGCGAAAAAGGCGTCGCTCGATGAAAGCCTCAGCTCGCGTGCCACCCGCTCCGCCAGCGAGCGCGCACCCAGCAGCGAATATTGGGTGTTGTAAAATTCGAGATCGCGCGCGGCATCCGGCGATTCGACCCCCTGCACATTGGTGATCTTTTTCTGGTCACGGCTGATTTCGATACGTGATGCCGCGAAATATTGGGGCGTGGCAAGCAGAGTGAACACCAACCCGGCGGCGAGCGCTGCGGCAATGATGCTGGCAATGACCCATTTCCAACGGAGAACAACCTGCCAATATTGCACGATCAGGGGTGGCGCCAGGGATTGATCCGTTGCGCTCTGGCCACTGATGCTCAGCTCGGCTGGGCTTGCACTCGACTTCAACATCAAAGAATTCCGCACCTCTCGCCGTGGCGCCCTATGGGCAGGGACAGCAAGCCGACATCATTGCGATGGCTGGCCGATTCCCTGCCGATCCTCCGCCCGGCCATTTGGGGTGCGGCTAGCCGAGTGCGGCACAGAGTTCCAGCCCCTTTTCGCACAGTGCGTCGCCGCGACGCAAAAGAGAGACGCAAAGCGCGCACCTGTGAACCGCCCATCCTCAGCTGTGGAGCGCTTGGACCGGCGTGTCATGCGCGTCCTGGGGCAGATCGTCGCCTGCGCCATATTCGGGGACCAGTTCGTGCACAATCGCC
>CAZFYJ010000019.1:0-17032 GCA_964523215.1 uncultured Sphingomonadaceae bacterium
GGGTCGGCAGCCGAATGTCAGGTCTTTTCGCAGAAAGTGCGAAAGTTGACGTTCCTATGGTTCGGAATTTTCCAGCACTGATCGAAATTCGGTAAGCCACTGAATTCATTGACTTCAAGCAGATTCACAACCGTGCAGAGCACTGGCGGAAGATCAAGGGCGTCGATCGCTGAACGGCCGGGTGCGCAGCGATTGGCCGCATCATGAAGCAGCGAGCGCTGCGCGCACCGCATCAAGCGCGGCAGACGCGGCCGCACCATCAGGGCCGCCTCCCTGCGCCATATCCGCCCGTCCGCCGCCGCCCTGCCCGCCAAGCGCCGCCACGCCAAGCCTGACGAGGGCAACAGCATCGATGCGGCCGACGCAATCATCCGTGACCCCGACCGCAATCGATGCGCGGCCATCATTCACGGCGACCAGCGCCGCAACGCCTGCGCCGATCTGCGCCTTCATCTCGTCAACCGTGCCGCGCAACGCCTTTGGATCGAGCCCTTCGATGATGCGGCCGAGAAAAAGGGTGTTGCCGATCGTTTCCGGCGTCAGGCCGCCGGCAGGCCCTGCGCCCGTTTGGCCGCCCCCAAGCGCAAGCGCCTTTTTGGCATCGGCCAGCTCGCGCTCGACGCGGCGGAGCTGATCGTTGAGCGCTGACACCCGGGCCTCTGCTTCGTCGGGCGCGGTCTTCAATGTCGCCGCGATCTGGGCCAGCGCCTGCTCCTTGCGTGCAAGCCACTGCCGCGCCGCTTCTCCGGTCAGAGCCTCGATGCGCCGCACGCCGGACGACACCGCCGCTTCAGAGATGATGTGAAACAGCCCGATATCGCCCAGCGCGCGCACATGCGTGCCGCCACACAGCTCCACCGAATAGGCCGAATGATCGCGAGTGCCCATGCTCAGCACCCGCACCTCATCTCCATATTTCTCGCCAAACAGCGCCAGCGCCCCGGCGGCGACCGCATCATCCGGGGTCATCAGGCGGGTGCCGACCGGGGCATTGTCGCGAATCTGGCCGTTCACCTCGGCCGAAATCGCGTGCAGCTGGTCGGCGCTCAGCGCCGTCGGGTGGGAAAAGTCAAAGCGCAGCCGGTCTTCTGCCACCAGGCTGCCCTTCTGTGTCACATGCGGGCCGAGATGCGCGCGCAGCGCCGCGTGCAGCAAATGGGTGGCACTGTGATTGGCGCGCAGCCGGTCGCGCCGTCCAGTATCGACCCGCAGGTGCGCCATTGCCCCGATCTGGATCCGCCCATCCGTGATCACGGCCTGATGCGCGTGGAGGCGTCCAAGCGGCTTTGCTGTGCCGGTGACGGACGCAGCAAAACCGGCCCCACGCATGCTGCCAACATCGCCTTCCTGCCCGCCGCTTTCGCCGTAAAATGGCGTCTGATTGGTGATGACAATCCCGGCCTCACCTGTGGCGAGCGCCTCCACCTCTGCCCCATCGCGCACCAGCGCAACCACCTGACCCTCGCCCTCGGTCGCGGTATAGCCCGTAAATTCCGTCGCACCGAGCCGGTCGGCCAGGTCAAACCAGAGCTCATCCGACGCGCGCTCGCCCGACCCCTTCCACGCCGCCCGGGCCGCCGCCCGCTGCTGGGCCATGGCTGCATCAAAGCCGGCACGATCAACGGCATAGCCCTGTGCACGCAACGCATCCTCGGTGAGATCATAGGGAAAACCGAACGTATCATAGAGGCGGAACGCAGTTTCACCAGGCAAGATGCCGCCAGGCACCAGCCGCGCCGTCGCTTCCTCAAGCAAGCCGAGCCCCTTTTCAAGCGTCTGGCGAAAACGGGTTTCCTCACGCTCGAGCGTGTCGACAATCAGCGGCTGGGCACGCAGCAGTTCGGGATAGGCGCTGCCCATTTCGGCGGCCAGTGCCGGCACCATGCGGTGCATCAGTGGCTCTGCCGCGCCAAGCAGATGCGCATGGCGCATCGCCCGGCGCATGATCCGGCGCAGCACATAGCCACGCCCCTCGTTTGAAGGCAGCACGCCATCGGCGATCAGAAAGCCGCACGCGCGCACATGATCGGCAATCACGCGGTGGCTGGCACGATGGGCCCCGTCCGCCGCCGTCCGCGTCAGTTCCGACGATGTCGCAATCAGCGCGCGAAACAGATCAATGTCATAATTGTCATGCACGCCTTGCATCACTGCGGCGATGCGCTCCAGCCCCATGCCGGTGTCGATCGAAGGACGGGGCAGCGCGACGCGAGTGCCGTCGGCTGCCTGGTCAAACTGCATGAAGACCAGATTCCAGATCTCGACAAAACGATCGCCATCCTCATCCGGGCTGCCAGGCGGCCCGCCCGCAATGTGATCCCCATGATCAAAAAAGATTTCGCTGCACGGCCCGCACGGCCCGGTATCGCCCATCGACCAGAAATTGTCGGCCGTCGCGATGCGAATGATGCGCTCATCCGGCAGGCCGGCAATCTTGCGCCACAAGCCATGCGCCTCATCGTCATCATGATAGACCGTCACGGTCAGCCGATCGGGCGACAGCCCCCAGATGCGCGTGAGCAAGGTCCAGCCATGATGGATCGCCTGTTCCTTGAAATAGTCACCGAACGAGAAATTGCCCAGCATTTCGAAGAATGTGTGGTGGCGCGCGGTGTAACCCACATTGTCGAGATCATTGTGCTTGCCGCCGGCCCGCACGCATTTCTGCGCCGAGACCGCACGGTCATAGCTTCCCGATTCGAGCCCCGTGAACCGGTTCTTGAACGGCACCATCCCGGCGTTGACGAACATCAGCGTCGGATCATTATGCGGCAGCAGCGGTGCCGACGGCACCTGCTGGTGCCCGGCACCTGCAAAATAATCCAGAAAAGAGCGGCGAATGTCGTTGGTCGAGGTCATCCGCCGCACTTAGGTCAGCCTATCGAGAGTGACAAGGGGCCTCAACTGCCAGCCGCATCAGCGCAGAGCATTGGCGAGCCGAGCCACCGGGGAGCACCACTCAGCCGCGCCAGCCGGCCACGTCAGCCGGCGCGCCACATCACTCCGTATCGACATCGGTCAGCGGCTCGTCGCTGCCCGTCATCATTTCTTCGGCCACCTGCTCGGTCTTGCCACGGATGCCCGCTTCGACCCGCGCCATGATATCGGCATTGTCCGCCAGAAATGCCTTTGCATTTTCGCGGCCCTGGCCAATGCGGATCGAATCAAAGCTGAACCAGGCCCCGGCCTTTTCGATCACCCCGGCCTTCACGCCGAGATCAAGAACCTCGCCCGTGCGGGAAATGCCTTCGCCATACATGATATCGAATTCGACCTGCTTGAAGGGCGGAGCCACCTTGTTCTTCACAACCTTCACCTTGGTGGTGTTGCCGACAATATCGTCCCGGTCCTTGATCTGGCCGGTACGACGGATATCGAGCCGGACCGATGCATAGAATTTGAGTGCATTGCCCCCCGTCGTCGTTTCCGGATTGCCATACATGACGCCGATTTTCATGCGCACCTGGTTGATGAAGATGACCAGGCAGCGCGAACGGCTGATCGAGCCGGTCAGCTTGCGCAATGCCTGGCTCATCAGCCGGGCCTGCAGGCCGACGTGGCTATCACCCATTTCGCCTTCGATTTCGGCGCGCGGAACCAGCGCGGCAACCGAATCGATCACCAGCACATCAAGCGCGTTGGAGCGCACCAGCGTGTCCACAATTTCGAGCGCCTGCTCGCCCGTATCCGGCTGCGAGACGATGAGATTATCGACATCGACGCCAAGCCTTTTGGCATAGACCGGATCGAGCGCATGCTCGGCATCAACAAAGGCCGCCATACCGCCTGCCTTTTGCGCCTCGGCAATGGCATGCAGCGCAAGGGTGGTCTTGCCCGAGCTTTCTGGCCCGTAAATCTCCACGATGCGACCGCGCGGCAGCCCGCCAATGCCAAGCGCGATATCCAGGCTGAGCGAGCCCGTGGGGATCGCCTCCACTTCCATGGCCTCGCGGCTGCCCAGCTTCATGGCCGAACCCTTGCCAAAGGCGCGATCAATCTGCGCCAGCGCGGCTTCCAGGGCCTTTTGCCGTTCTGCGTTATTTGCTGCCACCTGAGCCATATTTGCGTGATCCACAACCTTGAGATGAGCCGACATGCTGCCTGTCCTTTCCCCGTCTATCGGTGCAGCCCTGCTGCTGCAACCCTGTTGGCATGGCGCGCCGGCTGTGCCGCCCGAATCATGCCTGTTGGATCGTTCGTATCGCATTTGTTCTTATGGAACAAGAGTGGAACAGAATTTTTCCATCATCCCTTTCCAGGGGCCTGCGGGCAGCCAATGCACAGGCGCGTTGTACAACCGCAGGCGACGGGCGGTGACAGCGGCGCCCGGCCGGGTGATCAGGGCGGGCTGATGGCCAGCGCCTTGCTGACGGCATCGGCCAGTTGCGTCACCGAAAAAGGCTTGGGCAAAAAGCCGACCCGCGGCAGCGTGATCGACTGGCGCAGCTGCTCTTCGGCATAGCCGGACATGAACAGGATCGGCACATCAGGCCGCATGGCGCGCAGCTTGCCCGCCAGCTCCGGCCCGTCCATCATCGGCATCACCACATCGGTGAGCAGCAGATCGAGCTGATCGATGCTGCCCAGCTGCTCCATCGCGGCCTCGCCATTTTCGGCACAGATGACGCTGTAGCCCGCCCGCGTCAGCGCCCGCTCTGCCACTGCGCGCACCATATCTTCATCCTCGACCAGCAGGATCGTGCCGCTCCCCCATTCGGTGCGCGGGGTATCGGGCCGGGCTGGCTGGCCTGCTCTTGCCTGCGTCTGCGCGTCGCCTGCTGCTGCGCTGTGCACCGGCAGATAGATGGTAAAGCTGCTGCCCGGTGCCGGTGGTTGCGCTGGCGTCTGAAGTTGTGCCTGTGTCTGGGGCTGTGCCGGGGGGGATGCAGCCGCCGCTTTTGATCCGGTGCGCGCCGGGGATTCGGCAAAGATATAGCCGTCCGACTGTTTGACGATGCCATAAACGGTCGAAAGGCCAAGCCCGGTGCCCTTGCCGACATCCTTGGTGGTGAAGAAGGGCTCGAAAATCTTGGGCAGGATATCGGGGGGGATGCCCGATCCGCTGTCGCTGATCCGCAGCACGCTGTAATCGGCATTGGGGAGGATGGCATTGCCCAGCTTGCGCACCTGGGCTGCCGGCATGGCAAAGGTTTCGATCTTCAGCATGCCGCCATCGGGATTGTGCGCCAGAATCGCATCACGCGCATTGACGGCAAGATTGACGATCACCTGCTCCAGCTGCGAGGGATCCGCACGGACGGCCCCGACGCCGCGGCCATGCGAAACCACCAGCTTGATCTTTTCGCCAATCAGGCGTGTGAGAAGCGACGACACTTCGGAGATAATGTCGGCAAGCTGCAGGATCTGCGGACGCAAGGTCTGCTGGCGCGAAAAGGCGAGCAGCTGGCGGGTGAGGCTGGCCGCGCGCAGGGCATTGCTGCGCACCTGCTGCAGATCGTCATAATCGCTGTCGCCCGGCATCTGGCGCATCAGCATCAGATCGACATGGCCGATGATCGCCGTCAATATGTTGTTGAAATCATGCGCCACCCCGCCGGCGAGCTGGCCGACCGCCTGCATCTTGCTGGCCTGCGCGACCTGGCGCTTCAGGGCATGTTCCTCGCCATTGTCCTTCATGCTCAGCAGCACGGCCGCCTGGCCCATGCCGCGCACGCCCGCCAGCCCGATCATCACCGGATCATCCGGCTGATGCTTCAGCCGCACCACGATATCGCCCGCCAGCTGCTGCCCGGTTGCATAGCGGCGCACAGCATCGCCAATCGCGGTCTTGTCTTCTGCGGCTACCAGATCGCCGGGATAAAGCGGCAGCCGCGCCTCGCCCAGCCCGGCTGCGTGGCGGAAAGCGGCATTGGCGAACAGGAAGCGGCCGTCGCGATCGACCATTGCCAATCCGAACGGCAGCAGTGTCAGCAGCGATTCGATATAGCTCAGGGCAACGCCGCGTTCGGCCGGGCCGCCATCCTCATCCACCAGCGCCAGCAGATGCGGGCTCGCATCGCCGCTGCCCAATGGCAACTGAAACAGGCGCAGAGGCGTTGCCTTTTCGCCTTCGCGTTCAAAAAACAGCGCGCCATTTTCATCGATCCGGATGAGGGCCGCCACATCCCGGCCGTTCAATATCGCCTGCGCACTGCCGCCTGCGCGCAGCAGAAACGCGCTGTTGGCGGCCTGTATGCGGCCCTCTGCAGAAACAAGGGCGGCCATGATCCCGGCCTGGCCCAGGGCGCGCCCGTCTTTCCCACCCAAAAGATGCGCTGCCTGCACGGCACGATCAACCGCCACCACCGGGCGAAATCGCCACAGAAGATAATCATCGGCCCGTCCGGAACGCACCACCTCGGCATCAAGCTGCAATCCCTGCCAGCTGAGCGCCGCCGCCTTGCCCAGCCCGTCGCGCCACGCAATGCGCCCGGCCGTGGTCAGCCGATCGCGCCCATCCCCGTCCAGCGCCAGGCCAGGGGGGACATTGCTGGCCGGAAACCAGCTGCCATAGAGCGCATTGGCACAGACCATGCGGCCGGCCCGATCGGTCACGGAAATGCCGATGCCATCCTGATCGGCAAGATCGCGCAGCAGCACCCAATCCATGCCCGCACGCACTGGCTCGGTCGGCCCGGCATCGGCCAGCTGACGGACCAGCACCGCACCCGCCGCGATCAGGACAAGGCCGAGCGCCGCGCCCAGCGCCAGCACGACATCGCCCAGCGCCGCATAGACCAGCACCCCGCTTGCCAAGACGGCAGCGCCCAGCAGCAGCTGCTCCCACCGCTGGAATGCGCCAAACAGATGCTGCGGGCGCGCGCGCGCCGCCGCATCATCGGGCACGGTCGGGGCCGGCTGCGATACGGCCGTGCTGCGGTTACCAGATGCGGACACGATCCTCCGGCTTCAGCGCAAGTTTCTGGCCCGGCTGCACATTGAAGGCATCATACCAGGCATCGATGTTGCGCAGCACCCACACCCGCTGGATCGAGGGGCTGTGCACATCGGTGGTGAGGCGATTGGCAAGATTGGCCTCGCGATAATTGCGCCGCCAGACCTGCGCCCAGCCGAGGAAAAAGCGCTGATCCCCCGTCATCCCGTCGATCACGGGCGCTTCCTTGCCGCCCAGCGAAGCCTTGTAGGCATCATAGGCAATCGTCACGCCTGCCAGATCGCCGATATTCTCACCCAGCGTCTGCTGGCCGTTCAGCTTCTGCCCCGGCAGCGGCTCATAGGCGCCATATTGCGCGACAAGCGCCTTTGATGCGGCCTCAAAGGCCTTCACGTCGGCCGGCGTCCACCAGTCAGCAAGCCGGCCGTTTTCATCATATTTGGCGCCCTGATCATCAAAATGATGGCTGATTTCATGGCCGATCACAGCGCCAATGCCGCCATAGTTGATGGCCGGATCCGCCTTTGGATCGAAAAAGGGCGGCTGCAGGATCGCGGCGGGAAAAACGATCTCGTTCATGCTGAAATTCGCATAGGCATTGATCGTCATCGGCGTCATGCCCCATTCCCAGCGATAAATGGGTTTGCCGAGCTTGCCGACATTATAGGCATGCTCAAACTGGGCCACACGGACAGCATTGCCAAACAGATCATCGGCCCTGATCTCCAGTGCACCATAATCGCGCCACTTGTCGGGATAGCCGATCTTGGTGGTGAAATTGGCCAGCTTCTTGCGCGCCCGTGCCTTGGTTTCCGGCTGCATCCAGCTCAGCTTGTCGATGCGACGGCCCATTGCCGCCTTCACATTTTCGACCAGCTCGTTCATCGCCGCCTTGGTTTCAGGCGGGAAATATTTGGCCACATAAACCTTGCCCACTTCCTCGCCCATTGCGCCTTCCACAAATTGCACGGCGCGCTTCCAGCGCGGCTCCATCTGCGGAATGCCGGACAGCGCCGTCCCGTAAAAGCTGAAGGTTTCGCGGGCAACAGCCGCAGGCAGCTGATCGGCGAAATTATCGACACTGCGCACGATCAATGCGTCCTTCAGCACGCCGAGCGGTGCCGCCTGCACGGCCTTTGCGATGCCGGTGATGGCGCTTGGCTGGGAGACAATCACCTCGCCCACATTGATGCCCAAGCCCGCCAGATAGCCCTTCAGATCGAAGCCGGGTGCCGCTTTCTCAAGCTGGGCCAGGCTCATCTTGTTGTAGGTCTTGACGCTGTCGCGGCTGTCCACGCGGGTCCAGTGCACCGTGGCGATCCCGGTTTCGAAATCCATGATTGCCTTGGCGCGGCTGGCGGCATTGGTTTCACCTGCCAGGCTTAGCACATTTTCAAGATGCTTGAGATAGGCAGCCCGGATCTTCACGAACCGATCCGACGAGCCAAGATAAAAGTCGCGATCCGGCATGCCCAGCCCGCCCTGGAAAATGAACGGGATGTAGCTGTCAGGATCTCTGTCATCCTGGCCGACATAGGCACCAACCATGGTGTTGACGCCCATGCGGTTGGCCTTTGCCGCAAGCGCGGCATAGCCAGCCTTGCTGTTCAACGCACGGATTTCATCAAGCCACGGCTTGATCGGCGCCATGCCCTTTGCCTCCACCGCGGCTTCATCCAGATAGCTGGCAAAGGCTCGCCCGATCTTGCTGGCAGGATCGTCCTTGGCGGCTTCCAGAATCTCGCGCGTCCGCTTTTTTGACAGATCATCAAGGGCGGTGAACATGCCATAATTGGATTTGTCATCCGGGATGGGCGTGTTGCGGGCCCAGGTGCCATTGGCAAAGGCGTAAAAATCGTCTCCCGGCATGACGCTGCGGTCCATGCCAGTCAGATCAAAGCCGAAGCTGCCAATTTCGGGCTTGGGCGCTTCGGCCATGGCAGGCGGCGCAGTCGGCTCCGGCGCGGGCACATTGCCGGCAAGGCTCTTGTCCGCATAGGGCCCGTCGGCGCAGCTTGCGAGCAGAACCGCGGCGGTGCCCGCCAGAAAGACGTGCTTGCCGAATGACATGAGGGCCATGATGTTCTCCATTCAAAACGTGTCGAGAAGGCGGCGGCCGCCCGGCGGTCCGCGCCACTGCATTAACCGACTATAACGGTGGCTGCGCCGCGATCAATGGTGGCCCGATGCAATTTTGCGCGCACGCCTGCGCCATTTGGATCCGATCCACCAGCGCCAGCCGATCACCGACAGCATATAGCCCACGGCTGCGCAGATCGCGCCAATGATGAACAGGCCGGAAATCATCGCCGGGGCGGCATCACTCATGCCCCAGGCAATCCACTCGCTCATCGATGCGCCCTTGGCGATCAGCAGCTTGACCGTGGTCACATCTGCATGAAACAGGAACACCCGGTTTCCGACCGCGGTTGATGCGATCAGGATGAACGGGGTGGTGAAGGGATTGGAGAGCAGCGTCATCCCCAGCGCCACGGGCACATTGGCCCGCACGCTGAGCGCGGCCAGCGCAGTGCCGACAAATTGAACGCCCGGGATCATCAGGAAAATGCCGAGAAAAAGCCCCAGCGCCACGCCACGGGGGACCGATCGGCGCGTAAATCGCCACAGCTCCGGCCGAAGCACGCGCGCGGCAAAGGGGCGCATGAAGCGATTTTGCTCCAGCTCCTGGCGCGAAGGCAGCGCACCGCGAATCTTGTCTCGCCAACCTCCCATCATCAGCCCCGATCCCTCAGGATGCGCGCGGCATCGCGCTTCCATTCGCGTTCCTTGATGTGCTCGCGCTTGTCGTGCGCCTTTCGCCCCTTGGCCAGTGCCAGCTCCACCTTGGCCTTGCCGCGGCTGTTGAAATAGACGGAAAGCGGCACCAGCGTCATCCCGTCACGAGCAACCTTGCCGTGCAGCTTGGCGATTTCGCGCCCGTGGAGCAGCAATTTGCGCGGGCGCTTTGGCTCATGATTGAAGCGGTTGCCATGGCTGAATTCGGGAATATTGGCGTTGACCAGCCAGATTTCCTCCCCCTTCACCTCGGCATAGCTTTCGCTGATCGAGCCCTCGCCAAAGCGCAGCGATTTCACTTCGGTGCCCGTGAGAGCAATGCCCGCTTCGAGCACGTCTACTATGGCATAATCGAACCGCGCTCGCCGGTTTTCGGCGACCGTCTTGACCTTATCGGCGGCATGCTGGGGCCGCGCCATCAGACCAGCCCTGCATGGGCAAGGGCAGCATCCACCTGGGCCATGGCGGCTGCCGAAGGGGCCACCAGCGGCAGCCGCAGATCGGCCGGAAAATCCGGCAGCACACGTGCCAGCGCATATTTGACCGGGCCCGGCGAGGCATCGGCAAACAGCGCCTGATGCAGCGGAAACAGCCGATCATTAATGGCATGGGCCGCCGCCCAGTCGCCTGCGGCACAGGCGGCCTGGAAATCGGCACACAGGCGGGGCGCGACATTTGCAGTGACGGAGATGCAGCCACGACCGCCCGCAGCGTTGAATGCCAGCGCCATATCGTCATTGCCTGAAAGCTGGCAGAAATCGATGCCGCACGACAGGCGATGCGCCGTCACGCGCGCAATGTCTCCACTCGCATCCTTGATGCCGACCACGCTTGGCAGTGCGGCAAGCGCGCCCATGGTCTCCGGCCTGATATCGGTCACGGTGCGGCCCGGCACATTGTAGACGACCATCGGCAGATCGGATTGCGCGGCCAGATGGGTGTAATGCGCAACAATGCCAGCCTGGCTCGGCCGGTTATAATATGGTGCCACGATCAGGCCGGCAGCCGCCCCGGCATCGCGGGCAAAGGCCATGTGCCGCACCGCCGTCGCCGTGTCGTTCGATCCGCAACCGGCAATCACCGGGACCCGACCGGCGGCCTGATCGATGCAGATGCGGATCACGTCATAATGTTCGTCGAACCCCAGCGTCGCGCTCTCGCCCGTCGTGCCGCACGGCACCAGCGCAGATGATCCCTGCACGATCTGCCATTCAACGAAGCGGCGAAACGCCTTTTCATCGAACGATCCGTCGCAAAATGGCGTCACCAGAGCGGGAATGGAGCCCGAAAACATGCCTGCCGTCCTTTACACTGCGTCCAATCTGCCGCTTAAGGCGCGGACATAGGCATCAACGGGGCAAAGGCAACCAGTTTTACACCTCAATATGGGCATCTTGCCGCACTGCGAACGGTGAGGCCTGGTGCTCGTTCAGCCCCCGATCAGGAGCAATGCACGATCATGCGGTCCATGCGCACCATTTTTTCCCTTCCCATCCTCTCGCTCACCCTTGCTGCAGGCGGCATTGTCGCGCTGCCCCAGGCCGCCCAAGCGCGTGAGGCGAAGCGTGAATTGTCGGAGGATGAGGCGCGCTGGTATCGGGCGCAGCTGGGGCTCGCAACGGTCAGCGGCGTGCTGGAGCCCGCGACCGACCCCGTGGGCGAGGCGGTGCTCACCTGGCGGCGGCTGCAACAGCCGGGCGTGCGCAGCTTTACCGAGATTTCAAGCTTCCTGCTCGCCAATCCGGGCTGGCCCAACGAGGCGACGCTTCGCCGCAATGCAGAGGCTGCGCTCTCGCTCGACAGCTTTGCCCCTGATCAGACGCTGCGCTTTTTCGAACGCTTTCCCCCGCTGACGGCAGCCGGACGGCTGCGCCATGCGGCAGCATTGCTGGGCGCGGGCAAGAAGAGCGAGGCGGGCACTGCATTTCGCCAGGCATGGACCAGCGGGCGGCTGACCGCGGAGGAGGAAATGCGCGGGATGGCGCTGATGCCCGGCGTGCTGACCGCAGACGATCATGAAGCGCGGGCGGACCGGCTGCTGTGGCTGGGCGACACCGCAGGCGCGGCCCGCGTGCTGCCGATGATCACAAGCGCGCGCCAGCCCGTCTTTGCCGCCCGCATCGCGATGCGCAGCAACGCGGTCGATGCCGCCATGAAGATGCAATATGCGGATGCACAGGCGCAGAATGATGCGGGGTATCTGGCAGACAAGGCGCGCTGGCTGCGCGCCACCGGGCAGATCGCGCGTGCGCAGGCGCTGCTCGCCGGGCCGCGCGCTCTGTCTGCCCCGCCGGCCGACAGCGAGCGCTGGTATGAAGTGCTGCTGGCCGAGGCGCGGGCCGCAAGCAGGGCCGGCCAGCACCAGGCGGCCTATGCCATCGCCTCGCAGATTGACGATGGCGTGCCGAAAAGCTTGGTCATCCGCACGGCAGAAGCGGGCATTCGCGATGATTATACCAGCCTTGCCTGGCTGGCGGGCACCACGGCACTGCGCCAGCTGAATCGCCCTGACGATGCCGCCGCCATGTTCAATCGCTATGCGCTGGCTGCCCGCTCGCCACAGACCATTGCCAAGGGCTTTTACTGGGCCGGGCGCGCCGCGAAGGCGGGAGGCAAAACCCGCGATGCGGAGCGCTATTTTGAAGAGGCGGCACGCTATTTCGAACATTTTTACGGGCAGCTCGCGCTTGAGCAGCTGGGCCGCGCACAGCCGCCGGCGCAGACGATGCCGCGCATCGAAGTGAGCCAGGCGCAACAGCGCAGCTTCGATGAGAGCACGCTGGTGCGCGCCGCGCGGGCGCTGGGCCAGCTGGGTGCCCACCGGGATCAGAGCCTGTTTCTGCGGGCCATTTCCGCAGGGTCGAGCAGCGATGCGGACTATTATCTGGCGACACGGCTGGCCGAAGAACTTGAACGCCCCGATCTGAGCGTGATGGCCGGGCGGGCCTGGCGCACATCGGGCAAGCTGCCCGCCTACACGCCAACGGCCTATCCGATCATGAAGCTGCCCGAAGGGCTGGACGGCAGCTGGACGATGATTCATGCCATCACCCGCCAGGAAAGCCAGTTTGACCAGCGCGCGGTCAGCAGCGCGCGGGCGCAGGGCCTGATGCAACTGATGCCCGCCACCGCCCGCGACGTTTCCGCCAAGCTGGGCCTGCCGTATGATTTCTCAGCGCTGACCAGCGACAAAAATTACAACATCATGCTGGGTGCCAGCTACTTCCAGCGGCGGCTGGCAGGCTATGGCGGCTCTTATCCGCTGGCGGTTGCTGCCTATAATGGCGGGGCTGGCAATGTGAACAAGTGGCTGGCCTCGCTGGGCGATCCGCGCACCGGCCAGATCGACATTGTCGACTGGATCGAGGCGATTCCCTTTGAGGAAACCCGCGGCTATGTGCAGCGCGTGCTCGAAAATGCGGTCGTTTACGAATCGCTCAACCCCAGCAATGACGGCAAGCCGCAACGCAACATCCTGAGCCGCTATCTGGGCAAATCGACGCCGGGCTGATCGCCATGGCGCAGCGCGAACGGCTGATCACGCCACAGGGCTTCGCCGCGCTGCGCGCTGCACACGCACAGCTCTTTGGCGAGGAGCGGCCGCGCATTGTCGACATCATCAGCTGGGCCGCCGGCAATGGCGATCGCAGCGAAAATGGCGACTATATCTATGGCCGCAAGCGGCTGCGCGAAATTGATCGGGAGCTTGGCCGCCTGTCTGCCGCGATGAAGGCGGCACGCGTGGTCGATCCGGCACAGGCACCCGACAAGCAACGCGTGTGGTTTGGCGCAACCGTTACCATTGCCGATGCAGACGATCAGCGCATGACGCTGATGCTGGTCGGCGAAGATGAGGCCGATGCCCATGCCGGACGCATCAGCTGGCACGCGCCCATGGCCATCGCCCTCAAAGGCGCGGCGGTGGGCGATGTGCGCAGCGTGCGCCTGCCCGGAGGCGTGAAGGAATGGGAAGTGATTGCGATCAGCTATCCGGCGTGATCATCACTCGCCAGCGTCGGTGTCGGCCGTTTTCGGTTCATAGCCAAAAGCGTCCCTGGCCAGCGCGACAATGGCGGGATCGGCATCCGGCATCGCCATCGGCACCTTGGCTTCAAGCGCATCGGCGATGTGCGTCAATGCGGCGAGGCGCGCCGCTTTTTTGCGATTGCCATCAATGACGGCCCACGGCGCCCAGCGCGTATCCGTTTCGGCAAACATATCGGCATAGGCTTCCAGATAATCGGCCCTTCGCGCACGGTTGCGATAATCATCCGCCCCGGTTTTCCAGCGCTTCCATGGATTGTCGAGCCGATCGGCCAGGCGCTTGTCCTGCTCCTCCTGCGTGACATGGACAAACAGCTTCACCAGATGGGTGCCATTGTCGATCAGCTGTGCCTCGAATTCGTTGATCTCGTCATAGCCGCGTCGCCACTCGGCTTCGGTGGCATAGCCTTCCACCCGTTCCACGGCCACGCGGCCATACCAGCTGCGATCGAACACCGCGATCTCGCGCGCGCCGGGCAGCTTTTGCCAGAAACGCCAGAGAAAATGCCGGGCCTTTTCCTCCGCAGTTGGCGCGCCGATTGGCCACACCTGGAAATAGCGGGGATCCAGCTCTGCCGTCATGCGCTTGATCATGCCGCCCTTGCCGGCCGCGTCCCAGCCTTCGAACAGGATGATGCTGCGGCTGCCATGCACGATGTGCGCCGCCTGGATGCGCGCCAGCCGCGCCTGCACCTCCGCCAGAGCAGCTTCATCGTTTTCGGGCGGTTTCAGCCCCGCTTCATAATCTGCAAGATCAATGGCCATGGCGGCGATATAGCCATCCCCGGCTCAACAAGTCGAGTGCGATGCACGGCAAGGCCCTGCCCCGCCCGATTTCGGGACAGGTGCGACCGATCCGCCAGCGCACATCAGCGCGCCTGGCAGCGCATCTGCATCGATTGCATGGCGGCAAGCAATTCAGCGAGCTTGCGGGCTTGCCGAGGCTCCCACGCTTTGCCCACAATCGCGATCTGCAATCCTGGCGCCTGGACATAAACAAATGTGTCTCCCGGCCCCAGCATCTGCACAGCGCGCCAGTCGATCCGCCAGCTGCGCTGCTTGCCGATCAGGCGCGTTTCGCAACCCTTGGTGATGGCCCGCACCAATTTTGGATCATCAGCGCCCAGATCATCCTCGATCTGCGCCACCAGCCCCCTGATCGCCGGGCTGATCGGGTCCTTCACGCTGGCCGGCGGAACTGGCGCAGTGACGGGAAGGGTGCCGCCCAGCCCATCCTGGGCCTCCAGCGCCGAAGCGGGCAAAGCAAGCACAGCTAACGCCAGCGCACCTGCGCAAACTGCGCGGATGACACCCAACCCGCTTATGGTTCGCGCCTTTGCTTTGCCTGCTTGATGGCAGCCTGCGTGGCAACAGCACGTTCGGCGGCGGCCATCGCTTCACCGTCACCAATGCGGCGATAGACAGCGGCGGCGCCTTCAAAATCGCCACTTGCCTCGGCGCAAAGGGCAAGGTTGAAAATAAGCGGCACATGAGTTTCCGCGTCACGCATCAGGTCTTCAAACATCTGACACCCATCGGCACCATCCCCGCGGGTTGCCTCGACGGCCGCCTTAAAGCGGGCGCCAATCTCCTTGCTCAAGCCCTTACGGCCCTCGCGGATGCGGATTGGCGTCAGCTGGGAATAGGGCACAAAATCCCGCACCGCCTCTTCAGCGGCATTGCGCAGCATCGCCGCAATTGCATCTTGCGTTTCTGGTGGATTGCGATCGCCGGAACACCAGCGGCTTTCGGTGCGCCGCGGGACCGAACGATTGAACAGGATACGCCCGTCTGATTCGCGGCTGATGCGGATATCTGCCTGAAGCGTCAAAAGGCGCGACCGGCAATTCACCTCGACCAGTTCCTTTGTGCCCTTTTCGCACTTCGCATTCGGATCGTTCGACATCGGGCACAGCAGACGCTTTTCGGTATACTTCCCCTCGACCAGATCAATTTCAGCCCGGCCGGAAGCCGCGGCCTCGGCAGCCCCCGCTTCATACATGGCAAAGAGAGGCTGCCCATCGGGATCGCGCAACCGTTCCAAGGCACGCTCCAGCGCGGTGGCAAAGGCGCGCCCGTCGGTTCCGGCGAACCGCCCGACCGACATCGTTTGCAGCATATAGACATCGTTCGCGGCAGCGGGCCGCTGCACCTGGACATTGATGGTTTCGGCAAAGGCCGGAAACAGGGCCGGAAACGGCGCCAGAAAGGGGGAGAGCAGCAGCGCGAGAACAGCAATCGGCAGACGCATGACGGTTTACCCCTTGTTACATCATGGCGTGATCTACTCAGCTATCACCCTCAAGGCAAGCTCTCGCAGCTGTCTCGGCTCGGCGGGGCTGGGCGCACCCATCAGCAAATCCTCGGCCCGCTGGTTCATCGGGAACAGCGTGATTTCCCGGAGATTCTGCACCCCGCACAGCAGCATCACCATGCGATCGACGCCTGCCGCCATCCCGCCATGCGGCGGCGCGCCATATTGGAAGGCGCGATACATGCCGCCAAAGCGCGCCTCGACATCGGCCTGGGTCAGCCCGGTCAACTCGAACGCCTTGACCATCAGCTCGGGATATTGGTTGCGGATCGAGCCCGAGGCCAGTTCATAGCCGTTGCACACCAAATCATACTGATAGGCCTTGATCGTCAGCGGATCCTGCGTCTCGAGCGCCTCCAGCCCGCCCTGCGGCATCGAAAAAGGATTGTGCGCGAAATCGATCTTTTTCTCGTCTTCATCCCATTCATAGAAGGGGAAATCGATGATCCAGCAGAAACGGAACGCATCTTTTTCGATCAGGTCCAGCTGTTCGCCGACGCGGGTGCGCGCCGCGCCTGCCAGCTTGGCCGCTTGCTCTTCCTTGCCGGCAGCAAAGAAGCAGCCGTCATCCGGGCCAAGACCGATCGCGTCATACAGGGCCTGCATGCCTTCTTCGCCATGATTCTTTGCAATGGGGCCGCCAAATTCCCCGCCCTTGCGCGTGACATAGCCAAGCCCTGCATGGCCTTCGCTGCGCGCCCAGTCGTTCATGTCGTCGAAGAACTTGCGGCTCTTGTCCGCTGTCGCAGGTGCCGGAATCGCACGCACCACACCGCCCGAGCCGACAATCTTCTCGAACAGCCCAAAGCCCGATGTCTCGAAATGGCTGGTCACATCCCTGATCACCAGCGGATTGCGCAGATCAGGCTTGTCGGTGCCATAATCGAGCATCGCCTGGGCATAGGGAATACGGGGAAACTGGCCCGCCGGCGTCACTGCATTGCCATCGGCAAAGGCTTCGAAAATGCATGCAATCACACTCT
>CAZFYJ010000020.1:0-16868 GCA_964523215.1 uncultured Sphingomonadaceae bacterium
GCAGCATCTGTGCGCCCATATTTTCGAACTTGTCCTTCAGTTCGATTTCCTTGGCCACGGTCACGCCATCCTTGGTGATGCGCGGCGCGCCAAAGCTCTTGTCGATCACGACATTGCGGCCTTTGGGGCCAAGCGTCACCTTCACGGCGTCGGCGAGAATGTCCACACCGCGCAGAATGCGCTCGCGCGCGTCGCGGCTGAAACGTACGTCTTTTGCAGCCATGATGCTGTTTCCTTTCGTAATTGCGGATTAGGCGATAATGCCAAGGATGTCGGATTCCTTCATGATCAGAAGGTCTTCGCCATCAATCTTCACTTCGGTGCCAGACCATTTGCCGAACAGGATCTTGTCGCCTGCCTTCACATCCGGCTTGATGCGGTCGCCATCTTCATTATAGGCGCCTTCGCCGACTGCGATGATTTCGCCTTCCTGCGGCTTTTCCTTGGCGGTGTCGGGAATGATGATGCCGCCAGCCGTTTTTTCGTCGGCCTCGATGCGGCGCACGAGCACGCGATCGTGCAATGGACGAAATGCCATGTTTAGCGCTCCTCTTCGCAATAAATTTCGGACGTCAATGGGGATTAGCACTCACTGGGTGTGACTGCTAACGGGGGGCTATATGGGCACGCCACATTGTGCCGTCAACCCCTCTGGCGCACATCTTTTCTGCCGGATCAGGCGTGCGGTGCAGGCACCAGGCCAAGCCGATGGCGCAGCAGCCAGCGACCGATCATCAGCACCGCGACGATGCAAAGACCCACGGCAAGGCCCGCCCAGATGCCAACACCATCCCAGCCTTGCTCGAAGGCCAGCCAGGCCCCCACGCCAATGCCGACGACCCAATAGCCAAAGGCCGCAAACAGCATGGGCCAGCGCGTATCTTGGAGGCCGCGCAGCATGCCCTGCCCCACCACCTGGGCACCATCGGCCACCTGGAACAGCGCAGCCACCAGCAGATACTGGGCAGCGAGCGGCACCACCTGTGCATTGGCCGGAAGGCGCGCATCCATGAACAGGCCGATTAGCAGCATCGGCATCAGCAGGATAACACCGGCCATGATGGTCATGAAGCCTGTGCCAAGCGCAAAGCCCGTCCAGCCTGCGCGGCGGATCATTGCCGGATCGCGCATGCCATGCCCCAGCCCGACACGCACGGTTGCCGCCTGCGCCAGCCCCATCGGCACCATGAACGAAACTGATGCAATCTGAAGCGCAACGGCGTGGGCGGCTAATGCGGCCTCGCCAATCCGTCCCATCAATATTGCCGCGACGGAAAACACGCCGCCTTCCAACCCCATCGAAATGCCGATCGGCAGGCCCAGCGCCCACATCTCGCGAAGGCGCTGCCAATCGCTGCGCCACCAGCGGCCAAACAGGCGATAGCGGCGGAAATCCCGGTGGCGCGTCAGCACCACGGCCATCGCAGCCGCCATGCACAAATTGGCGAGCACGCTGCCGATGCCTGCCCCCACCAGCTCGAGCCGAGGCAGGCCGAAATGGCCGAAAATCAAGGCATAGTTGAACAGTGCATTGGCCAGCACCCCGCCAACCCCGATGATCAGCGACCATAGCGGCTTTTCCTTGGCAGACAGGAAGTTGCGCATCGCGATCAGCCACATGAAGGGCAGCAGGCTCCACATATAGGCCCGGACATAGTCCTGCGCCGCACTTGCCAGATGCGGCAGCTGGCCCATCGCCAGCAAGATCGCCTCGCTGTGCCACAAAATGGCCCAGACCGGCAGACACACGATCAGCCCGGTCCACAGCGACTGGCGAAAGGTGCGGCGCACCTCGCGCACGCTGTTGCGCATGCGCCCCAGCTCGCTGGCCAGCAATGGCGCACTGGCGGTGACCAGGCCCATCGAGAAAATGCCGCCGATCATCGTCAGGTTGAAACCCAGCGATGCCGCCGCCAGCTGCGTGGGCCCAAGCCAGCCGACCATCAGGACATCGGTCGCGCCGATCAGCGCCATCGAAAGATTGGTGAGCACCAGCGGCCAGGCCAGCGCAAGCATGGCGCGAAGCTCGCCGCGCCACAGGCTCACCGTCGAGGCACCGGGCTGCCGGTTTTCGAGGGACATGCTGTGGGCCATGCGCGTGCCCCTATCGCACTTTGCGGGCCGCGCCAAAGCGCTTTTGCACTGCCACGGGCTTCGGATCAGATTGGGGCCCGATTGTGAGAGCAGCAGCCCGCAATGTCAGGCGCGCAGGTGTATTACCCGTTTACAACGCCTTGCGCCTTCGATAGGTTTCACGGCATGACACAGGGCCCTACCGTTCCGATCACCGCATCATCCCCCGCCATGGCCAGCGCGGCCTATGCCCCGCAGCGCACCGAGCCGCCGCGAAGCAACTGGCATTTCATCAAGAAGATCTGGAAGGTCTTCGTGGCGATCAAGGATGCACTGGTGATGCTCTTCATGCTCGCCTTTTTCGTGCTGCTCTTTGGAGCCCTCTCGTCCAGCCCCAATCCTCAGATCAGCGTATCGAGCGGCGCGCTCCTGCTCGATCTGGAAGGCGTGATCAGCGAACAGCCGACCGATGTCGATCCCTTCACGCTGCTATCCGGCGGCAGTGATGCCGTGCGCGAACATCGGGCCAGCGATCTCGTGCGCGCGCTGGAAGCCGCCGCGACCGACAGTCGGGTGAAGCTGGTCGTGCTCGATCTCGATCGCTTTCTGGGCGGCGGTCAGGTGGCGGTGGGCGATGTCGCCGAGGCGGTGGGCAAGGTGCGCGCTGCCAAAAAGCCAGTGCTTGCCTATGCCACGGCCTATACGGACGATGCCTATCTGCTGGCATCGCAGGCCAGCGAAGCCTGGGTGAGCCCGTTTGGCGGCGCATTGATCACCGGGCCGGGCGGCTCCAACCTCTATTTCAAGACGCTTCTCGACCGGCTGGGCATCGATGCCAAGGTCTATCGCGTTGGCACCTTCAAGAGCGCGGTGGAGCCGTTCATCCGCGACGATCAGTCGCCCGAGGCAAAGGAAGCCGCGCAGGCCTATGTCAGCGTGCTGTGGGATCAGTGGAAAGCAAAGGTGAAGGCCGCGCGACCCAAGGCGCAAATTGATGCCTTCATTGCCGATCCCGTGGCCGCGATGCGCGCGGCGAACAACGATCTGGCACAGGCCGCGCTATCGGCGGGGCTGGTCGACAAGGTGGGCGAGCGGATCGCCTTTGATCGCCGCGTTGCCGAAATCGCCGGTGCCGATGATGACAGCCGGCCCTGGCAATTCAGCGCGATCGACATGGACAGCTATATCGCGGCGAACCCGCTGCCGAGCGGGGGCGACGTCATCGCGGTCGTGCCGGTGGTGGGCGAGATCGTCGATGGCGAGGGGCTGGCCGGCATTGCCGCGGGCGATACCATCAGCGGCCATATTCTCGATGCCGTGGCCGATCAGGATGTGAAAGCCATCGTGCTGCGGGTCGACAGCCCCGGCGGCTCTGTGCTGGCATCCGAAAAAATCCGTCAGGCCGTGCTGCAGGCCAAGGCGCGCAAGCTGCCGGTGGTCGTCTCGATGGCCAATCTGGCGGCTTCGGGCGGCTATTGGGTCGCAACACCCGGAGATCGCATTCTGGCCGAGCCGGATACGATCACCGGATCGATCGGCGTGTTCGCCGTGCTGCCCACCTTTGATCGCGCACTCGCGAAAATCGGGGTGAACGCCGATGGCATCCAGACGACGCCGCTTTCTGGCCAGCCCGATCTCTTCAACGGCACCAGCCCGCAATTTGATGCGCTGGCGCAGGCCAGCGTGGAAGATATTTATGCGCGTTTCACCGGGATGGTCGCGCAATCGCGCAAGCTGCCGGAGGAGCGGGTGCGCGAAATTGCGGAAGGGCGCGTCTGGGCCGGCGGCACGGCCCGCCAGCTTGGGTTGGTGGACGCCTTTGGCGGCCTGCAGGATGCGGTGGAGACGGCAGCGAAGCTGGCCAAGCTTGATCCCAAAAACATAACGCGCCGCTATTTTGAAGAAGGGCCGGATGAATTGACCGCGTTGCTGCGCGGTTTCATGGGCAATGAAGGCGTCAGGGCGCGCGCACCGCAGGGCTGGTTTGCCCAGGCCGCGTGGCACCGCAATGCGGCGATGCGCGGCGCGCTCGTCGATCTGCAACGGCTCAGTGCGGCTCAGGGCGTGCAGGCGCGCTGCATTGAATGCGGCCAGATGGTGCCCAATGGCCATGCATTGACGGCGCAATCGCAGGCCTGGCTGCTGGCGCTTCTGGGGCGCTGATCCGGCAACGCGGAACTGGGTTGCCGGGTCAGCCCCGGCGCATCCCCATCGCCACTTGCTACGCGCTGGCGTTGCGGGCATGCTCGCCACCAGCAACGCGCCGTGGCAAAGGGGGGGCATGGACCGGCACATCCTGCTCGAAGATGTGTGCGCATGTTTTGGCTGCGCACAGGCCACGGCAGAAAAGCTGCTGGCGGCGGCCCTGCCCTGCGCCAGCCGCACGGGCCAGCATTTGGGGCATCAGGGCGATGTGATCGGCTGTTGCTGGGTGCTGCTGGATGGTGCTGCCGCCTATCAATCGACGGGGTATGACGGGCGGCTCGTGCGCCTTTCGGTGCTGGGCAAGGGCGATTTGATCGGTGCGCCAGATGCGCCCATCACGCTCGATGCGGATATCATCACCACCCTGCCCTCTTCGCTGCTGCGCTTTGATGATGGTGCGCTGATGCGGCTGGCGGATGCGGATGCGCACATCGGTGCCGCGCTTGCCAGGCTGCTTGCGCGCCAGCTGCAGCTGACGATGCACCGCCTTGTCGCCCGCACCACATTGACAGCGCCGGGCCGCATCTATGCCGAGATATGCACGCTGATGGATGTGACGGGCGGCATCGCGCCACCGCCTACGGTTTCTGACCTTGCGATCACGGCGCAAACCACGCGCGAGACGGCATCGCGCGCCATTGCCGTGCTTGAACGTCGCGGGATCCTGGTGCGCGGCCACCGCCGCTGGGACGTGACGTCGCGACGTCTTCTCGAAGAGCTGATCTGCTGATTTCGCGCAATCCCGCGCGGCACGGCTGATCGGGTCTCGCCGCCCCTCGCGCTGCGGGTGCGCGTCGACCAGCGCGATTTCGAGTGAAGCAGACACGCCTCACGGCATCGACACCGGCCTAATGCCGGAAGTGGCGCATTCCGGTGAAAATCATCGCCAGCCCCGCTGCGTCCGCGGCTGCGATCACCTCGTCATCGCGGATCGAGCCACCGGGCTGGATCACGGCGGTCGCACCGGCTTCCACTGCGGCGAGCAGGCCATCGGCAAAGGGAAAAAACGCATCGGATGCAACCGCGCTGCCGATCGTGCGGGGCGTTGGCCAGCCTGCCGTCGCCGCTGCTTCCTGCGCCTTGATGGCAGCAATGCGCGCGCTATCGCGCCGGTTCATCTGGCCCGCGCCAATCCCCGCGGTCACACCATCCTTGGCATAGACGATGGCATTGGATTTGACATGCTTGGCCACGGTCCACGCAAAGCGACAATCGGCAAGTTCCTGCGGCGATGGCGAACGTTTGGTCACGACCGTCAGCATATCGTCGGCGAGCACGCCATGATCGCGCATTTGCAGCAGCAGCCCGCCGGCAATGCTTTTCATGGTAAAGCCGGGGCGCGCGGGATCCGGCAGTTCGCCCGTGAGCAGCAGACGCAGATTCTTTTTGCGGGCAAACACCGCCAGCGCATCCGCATCGGCATCGGTTGCGACCACAACCTCGGTAAATATGTCGGTGATCGCCTCGGCCGTCGCGCCATCAATCGCACCGTTCAGTGCGATGATCCCGCCGAACGCGGACACGCTGTCGCAGGCGAAGGCAGCCTGATAGGCTTCCGCCAGCGTTGCACCGACCGCAACCCCGCACGGGTTGGCATGTTTGATGATGGCACAGGCCGGGGGCCCGCCGCGAAATTCGGATATCAGCTCCAGCGCGGCATCGGCGTCATTGATATTGTTATAGCTCAGCGCCTTGCCCTGAACCTGCCGGGCCTGGGCAATGCCAGCACTGCTGACCGCCTGGCCGACATAAAGCGCTGCCCCCTGATGCGGATTTTCGCCATAGCGCAGCAGCTGGGCCCGATTGAATGCCATCGGCATGACCGGCACAAAGGGTGTGGCCTGCAGCGCTTCGGGCCCGAGCGGGTTGGTCCAGGCGTCGCCATAGGCAAACCAGCTGGCAATGGCGGCATCATAAGCCGCCGTCGCGGCAAAAGCCTTTCCCGCCATGCGGGTGCGAAATGCAAGCGAGGTCGCCCCGTCCTGCGTCGCCATCTCTGCCATCAGCTCTGCATAATCCTGCGGATCGGTCACAATGGCGACATGCGCATGGTTCTTGGCTGCGCTGCGCACCATGCTCGGCCCGCCAATGTCGACATTTTCGATCACATCATCGCGTCCCGCGCCCCGCGCCACTGTCTGCACAAAGGGATAGAGATTGACGACAACCAGATCGATCGCGCCAATGCCGTGCGCCGCCATCGCGGCAGCATGCTCGGGATTGTCGCGGACGGCAAGAAGGCCGCCATGCACCATCGGGTGCAGCGTTTTCACGCGGCCATCCATCATTTCCGGAAACCCGGTCAGCTCCGAAACATCTCGCACATCAAGCCCCGCCGCGCGCAGCGCCCCTGCCGTACCGCCGGTCGAAATCAGCTCGACGCCCTGGCCCGCCAGCGCGTGGCCCAGATCAATCAGCCCGCCCTTGTCTGAAACAGAGAGCAGCGCGCGGCGGATGGGAATGCGATCAACCATGGTCAAATCTGCTTTGCTGCAAAAGATGGATCAGCCGACATGCTTCAGCAGCCATCCGATGCTGGTGCCGCCGCCATCGGCCTCGCCGCTGATCACCAGCTGCTGTGTCGGGTGCGGGCGGCCCTCGCCATCGACCCACAGGCTTTCCTCGATGGAAAGCGTGCCCCCATTGCAGCGAAACTGCCACAGTGGCCCGCTGTCGATCCGCAGCAGCGCGCCCTGACGATCCGCGGTGAGGCTGGGGGCAATCCCGCGTGCCAGGTGAAAGCGCACGGCAAAGCCGAGGCCATTGCGGGGGCGTTTGCGCGGAACCGGAAGCAGCATATCCTCGCCGCGCAGCTCCAGCCCCGATGATGCAAGGATCAGCAGGCGCCGATGCGTGAAGCCATTGCGCCGCACATAGCCATCATGGCTCACTTCAAGGCGGCTACCGGCCTCGGTTTCGCGGCGATCCAGCTCGACTTCGATCACGCCCTTGCCCAGTGTGCCATTGTCGTTGATCGCGGTCGAATTGCTGTCGGCAAGGGTCAGCGTGCTGTGCGCCGCCGTGGTGCGAAGGCCATTGGCCAGTTCCTTGGGGATCAGCGCGCCGGTGAGCGCCGCGCCGCCACAGTTGACGATGATGCGATCGCGCCCGCAGGAAAATTCAAAGGCGAGCGTGGAGGCGCAGCCCGCCTCGGTGAGCCGGGCGACGGGCGGTGGCGCTGCATCGACAATCAGGGTGGAACGCTGTGCGGTGATGCGCTGATAGCCCCAGTCCCGCGCCTGCTTGAGCGGCCGTGTGCGCACGCGGCTCGCAGCGATCACGGCCTGCACCAGCTCGTCGCTGGTCGCGCCGCTCCCCTGCCAGTTGCCCATGCCGCCATCGCCATGGGTGAGGCCCAGCAGCGCCGGAACCGCCAATGCCTGCATTTCCTCTATGAAATGTGGCGGCTTTTCCTTGACCGCCTCGTAAACGCGCACCAGCATGGCGAGCGCCGCAATCGCATCCAGCTGTGCCGCGGGCGAGCGCGATACCGTTCCGCCATCCGCATAAAATGCCGTTTCCAGTGCGCGCTTCAGCCCGGCCTCGCCAAAGATGCGGCGCGGCTCGCCGCCGGGAATGATGAGGCCTGCCGCGACAATGCCGCACCACGCCACCAGTTGCGGCACGCCGGGACGCACCCGCTCTGCCGCACGATCAAGGTGGCGCGCAGTGCGGGCCACGCTGTTCAGCACCAGCGAACGATAGACCAGATCGCTGGACGAAAGGATGAGCGGGGCATGCGCCATCCAGTTGAGCAGCCGCCACCCGGCATTATCGGCCCGCCAGGCTGGCTCGGCCACATTTTCGGCATGCACCTGCAGCCATTTTCGGGTGATGTCCTCCGCCAGCGGCGCGGCTTCGGCGCGTGGTGCCGATGCGGCCAGATCGCGCAGCCAGCCAAAGCTGTGCAGATAATCGGCAAAGGCAGGGGCCACCTGCAAATCCGCGAAATCGAGCTTGCTGCGCAGCAATTTCAGGCCGCGAAAACGGAAATAGCCTGCACGCACGGCATCGCCCGCGGCAATCTCGCCGGGCACCGGATCTTCAGGCACGGCCCGCAGCTTGAGCGGATAACGGCCCTTCAGGCGAAACGCGTGGAGCGGCGTGTTCCAGGTCCAGCGGTAAAATTGCTGGGCAATCCGGTCAGCCAGCGAAAGGCCGCGATCGCCATGCAGGCGGATGAGGCGCTTGCCCTCTTCCACTGGCTCCAGATCGGGCGCGTTGAGCATGGGCCGGGCGGGGCCAGATTGCGCGCCATCCGGCGGGGGCATTTCTTGATCATCCCGCGCCATGCCGTTCACGCCTTCGGACTGCCGCCACGCAGGGCGGATATGTTGGCCGCATAATGCGCCGCACCGCCGCGAAATGTCGCTGTGCCTGCCACCAGCACGTCAGCACCGGCGGCAATGGCGCGCGGTGCCGTATCGCAGTCGATCCCGCCATCCACTTCCAGCCGGATCGTGCGGCCGCTTTTTTCGATCATCGTGCGCACAGCCTCGATCTTGCGCAGCTGGCTGCTGATGAAGCTCTGCCCGCCAAAGCCGGGGTTCACGCTCATCACCAGCACCAGATCAATCTCGTCGATCAGATAATCGAGCATCTTGGCAGGCGTCGCCGGGTTCAGCGAAATTCCCGCCTGCTTTCCCAGTGCCTTGATGCGCTGCACCGTGCGGTGCGCATGCGGCCCGGCCTCGGGATGGATGGTGATGATATCGGCCCCGGCTTCGGCAAAAGCGTCGATATAAGGATCGACCGGCGCGATCATCAGATGCACGTCAAGCGGCTTTGCGGTGTGCGGGCGCAGCGCCTTCACCACCATCGGTCCAATGGTGATATTGGGCACGAAATGCCCATCCATCACATCGACATGAACCCAGTCTGCCCCGGCCGTGTCGATGGCGCGCACTTCCTCACCCAGCCGGGCAAAATCGGCGGAAAGGATCGATGGAGCAATCAGTACGGGATGGGCCGGCAGCATGATGCGCCCCGCCCTAGCGCCACCGGTCCCCTATCGCAAGTGCGTGTAACATGAGGCTGGCAAAGCGGCGTTTTGCGGGGTTCAGGATCATCATTTGCCAACGTCTATGATATCGGCGCGCGCCATCATCCAGCGCACCATGGCAAAGGCCCAGATGCCGGTAGGGACGAGGATTGATGGGATGATGATCAACGCAGCCTTGGCCTCACTCATCCCGCTCCTTTCAAGGAGCGCGCCCAGGTAAACGGCAAGGCCGATCATCGCCAGCAAAGGCAGCATCCAAAGCGCAAACGCTTTCCAGCCGGCCGCGTTGCGCGGCTGAATGCTAAGCATCCAGCCATTGCGATAGGCAATGAAGGGCTTTTCAGACGCTGCACGCTGAGCCTTTTGGCTGGCATTGCGTGGTGCGCGTTGCATTTGCGACGGGGCCTGAAATGGCGTGCTGTGCTTTTTTGCCAGTCTAAGAATGACCCATAAATTCACAGCCATGCCAACCAGCAAGCTGATGATCATCCAGGTCATAGCGCGCTTTTCATGCTGTATCAGCAGGGTTGGTATCAGCACAAACGCCAATAAAGCGCAGATTGGAAGCGCCACAGCCAGATGGCCGCGCCAGTTTACTGCAACCCACTTACCAGGGCGAACTTCATGGAACCATATGTTTGGATCGTTCCGTTGCTTCATCGTCCCCACCTCCCATTCTTCATCTTATTCAACTCCCGACCCCCCCTTCAATCCCGCTGGCTTTGGCATCACAGGCGGGCGACCGCGTTTAGGCGTTTCGCTCACCCCTGGCCTGATGCCGCGCCGCGCCAGCGCCTCGCGCAGCAGCACCTCGACCTGCGCATTCACGCTGCGAAAATCATCCGCCGCTGCGCGCTCGATGGCAGCATGAAGCGCGGGATCGAGCCGCAGCGGAAAGGCTTTCTTCGCCGCCATGGCCCGGCATCAATAGAGCGAACCGCTGTTGACCACGGGCTGGGCCTCACGCTCGCCGCACAGCACCACCATCAGGTTGGAGACCATCGCGGCCTTGCGCTCGTCATCCAGTTCGACAACCTGCTTGGCAGACAGCTGCGCCAGCGCCATTTCCACCATGGTAACAGCCCCTTCCACCAGCTTGGTGCGGGCGGCAATCACGGCCTCAGCCTGCTGGCGGCGCAGCATCGCCCCTGCAATTTCAGGCGCATAGGCCAGATGGGTGAAGCCGCATTCATCGACAGTGATGCCCGCCACCGCCAGCCGCTCGAGCAGCACATCGCGCAGCTCTGCTCCCACTTCCTCATGGTTGCCGCGCAGGGTCACTTCCTTGTGCTCAAGATCGTCATAGGGGTAGCGCGAACCGATGGTGCGCACCGCTGCCTCCACCTGGGCATCGACAAAGCCGGTATAATCCTCGACATCGAACAGCGCCTGCGCCGTATCGGTCACGCGCCACACCAGCTGTGCGGCCATTTCAATGGGATTGCCGCGCAGATCGTTCACCTTGATCTTTTCGGAGATCAGATTGTTGGCACGCACCGAAATCTTCTTCTTGCCCATCCATGGCCAGGTCCAGCGCAGCCCTTCGGTGCGGTCCGTGCCCCGATAAGCGCCAAACAGCGTGATGGCCGCACCCTGATTGGGCTGGATCATGAAAAAGCCGAAGCCAATGAACATCGCAAACAGCAGGCCGATGATGATGGCGACGACGCCGCTGCCTTCGGATGCGGTTTCGCGCACCAATCCGAGTGCGGCAAAGGCGATGGAGACCAGCACCATAAACAGCGCCAGATAGCCGCTGAAGGTGCGGGCCGGATGCTCCTTGCTGGCATTCAGGCCGGGTTGCGTGGTGGTTGGGCGTGTCGAATCCATGTGTCCCTCCGTTAATTATGATATCATATTTATATCATAAAACAGAGGTGCGCAAGCCCGTTCGCGCCTGCCGCGCAGCGCCTGTGCATCGGGTCGCTGGGGCTGCCCGGCCTGTTGCTGGCAAAACCGGCCTGATCAGGCGTCGTAGAAAAAGCGCTCCTCGACGATCTTGCCGTCCGCAACCGTGTAGAGGCCCATTTCGTTCATCTGCATGCGCTCGCCGGTTTCCTTCACGGTGATGTCCATCGCAAATCCGACGAGGAACTGATTGCCGTTCACGCTCGGCCCTGAAACATCCACCGCGTGCACATCGTGCGCCCCATACCACCATTCGCCCTTGGCACGCAGCGCATCAATCCCCTCGGCGCGGGCCATGTCGCCATCCATCGGTTCCAGGCTCACGACCGTGGCGGCCCAGTATTTTTCTCCTGCTTCGTCAAGCTTGCCTGCTTTGCACAGCGCCGTGAAATCCTCTGCGATTGCCTGAATGTCTGCCATGACGACTCTCCTGCTTATGGTCTGTCAGCAGGATTTCATTTGGCGCGCAGGATGGCAAGCAGCCCATGCGAAAAATGACGCAGGGGACGCGTCGGCGCTGCCTTGCGCCTGGGCCGCGAGCCGTGTTGCGGGCACAGGGCGAAACAGCCCGTGCTTCATTGCGGCTATGGCTGAACCACGGCATCGATCCAGCCGCGAAGATCCGCCTGGGCCGCGGGCTCAAATGCGAGATCATGGCCCGCCCCGGCGTGGAGCCGCAACGTCGCATCCGGGCGTGCGGCGTGCAGCCTGCGTGAGTGCTCGTGCGGGATCAGCCGATCCTGCGTGCCGTGCATGATCAGCAGCGGCGTCTTCAGCCCAGGCAGCTTGGCGCGATTGTCATACCGATCCTGCAACAGCCAGCGCACCGGCACATAGGGCAGTTTTTCGGCGACCAGCCCATCGAGTGCGGCAAAGGGAGAGATCAGCACCAGCCCCGCCACGGGGCGCTCCACCGCCATCTGCGTTGCAACGCCGCTGCCCATGGAATTGCCGATCAGGACCAGCTGGCCGGAGGCAATGCCTTTGGCTGCCAGCCAGTCCATCGCGGCGCGGCCGTCCATATAGAGGCCGGCTTCGCTTGGGCTGCCCGGATTGCCGGAATAGCCCCGATAATGGGGCAGCAACAGGCCATAGCCAGCATCGGCCAACTGCTGCACCGCAACCGAAGCGCCCATCCAGCTGCCGCCATTGCCATGGAAGAAAACGGCCGTCTCCCGCCCCGGCGCAGGCGGCCGCCACGCAGCGCGGAGAGTCAACCCGTCCGCCGTGCGGAGCGCTACCTCGTCATAACCGGCGGGCAGCGGCGGCGCGGTGCGGGGCGCGGGATAGAGCAGCGTGCGCTGCCCGAGGGCAAGCACGACCAGCAGCAGGACGTAGCCCAAAAGCAGTGCAGCCAGCGCTTTGGCCAGCAGCGACATGGCAGGTCTTCAGCCCTGCATCACGCGCGAGCACCTGCCTCTTCGACCCCGGCGCTGTTGTGCCGCAGCGCCTTCAGCACGCTGTCCACGATATGCGGGGCATTGAGGCCGGCCTCGTCATATTGCCGGGCGGGACTATCCTGATCCTGAAATTGGTCCGGCAGGCGCAGCGTGCGCAGCTTCAGCCCGGCATCGATCAGCCCCTCGTCGCTCGCCATGGTCAGCACATGCGCGCCCAGCCCGCCAATGCTGCCTTCCTCCACGGTGATGCACACCTCGTGCGTGGCCAGCAGGCGGCGGATCAGATCGCTGTCGAGCGGCTTGGCAAAGCGCAGATCGGCAACACTGGTGGAAAGGCCCCGCGCCTCCAGCGCGTCGGCCGCCTTGAGCGCTTCTTCAAGCCGCGTGCCGAGCGACAGGATGGCCACTGTCTTGCCTTCGCGCACCAGTCGACCCTTGCCGATTTCGAGCTGTTCCGGCACCAGCGGCAGATCGACGCCCGTGCCGTTGCCACGCGGATAGCGAAAGGCGATCGGCCCGGCATCGTAAAGTGCGGCCGTATAGGTCATGTGCACCAGTTCCGCCTCATCGGCAGGAGACATCACCACCATATTGGGCAAGGTCGCAAGATAGGTGATATCAAATGATCCGGCATGGGTGCTGCCATCAGCCCCCACCAGCCCGGCCCGATCAATGGCAAAGCGCACCGGCAGATTCTGGATGGCGACATCGTGCACCACCTGGTCATAAGCGCGCTGCAGGAAGGTGGAATAAATTGCGCAGAAGGGCCGCATGCCCTGCGCCGCGAGCCCGGCCGCAAAGGTCACTGCATGTTGTTCGGCAATGCCCACATCAAAGGCGCGATCCGGATGCGCCTTGGCAAATTTGTCCACGCCTGTGCCCGATGGCATGGCCGCCGTGATCGCGCAGATTTTGGGATCGGTTTCGGCAATTTTGGCAAGCGTCTCTCCAAACACGTTCTGATAGGCGGGCGGGCCTGGCGGCGCCTTCGCCTGCACCCCCGTCACCACATCGAATTTCTGCACACCGTGATATTTGTCGGCCGCAGCCTCGGCCGGGGCATAGCCATGCCCCTTCTTGGTCACCACATGGATCAGGCAGGGCCCTTCGGCCGCATCGCGCACATTTTCGAGCACGGGAATCAGATGATCGAGATTGTGCCCGTCAATCGGCCCGACATAATAAAAGCCCAGCTCTTCAAACAGGGTGCCGCCCATGGCCATGCCGCGGGCAAATTCATCCGTCTTGCGGGCCGCCTTGTGCAGCGGACGGGGCAGCTTGCGGGCAAGCCGTTTCAGCGCCTCGCGAACGCCCAGAAATTCACGGCTGGAAACCAGCCGGGCCAGATAGGCCGAAAGCCCGCCCACCGGCGGCGCAATCGACATGTCGTTATCGTTCAGGATCACGATCAGCCGGTTGCCTGCCTGTTCGGCATTGTTCATGGCTTCATAGGCCATGCCCGCGCTCATCGCGCCATCGCCGATCACGGCAATCGCCTTGCCGGGCTTGTTGGCCATCTTGTTGGCAATGGCAAAGCCCAGCGCCGCGCTGATCGAGGTGGAGCTGTGCGCTGCACCAAAGGGATCATAGACGCTTTCAGCCCGCTTGGTGAAGCCGGAAAGGCCGCCGCCCATGCGCAGCGTCCGAATGCGATCGCGCCTGCCCGTCAGGATCTTGTGCGGATAGCATTGGTGGCCCACATCCCACACCAGCCGGTCCTCCGGCGTGTTGAAAACATAGTGGATCGCCGTCGTCAGCTCGACCACGCCAAGCCCGGCGCCCAGATGCCCGCCCGTCACAGAAACGGCAGAAATCACCTCGTGCCGCAGCTCATCGGCCAGCTGACGCAGCGAAGTAGGGGGCAAATTGCGCAGATCGGAAGGGAGGTTGACCGTATCGAGCAACGGCGTGTGCGAAATCGTCGTCATCACGCCTGCTTAGCCCCATTTTGCGATAGTGTCGAATGAAACTGTGTTGCCAGCGCACCACAGGTCCCAAAGCAGGTGGTGGCGCGAGGCCAAGAGTCCGGACCTAGGCGTGGACCAGCGTTCCCGCGCCCGTGCGGGTGAAGATTTCGAGCAGCATCGCATGCGGCACCCGTCCATCGAGAATGACGGCGGCATCCACCCCGCCTTCGACTGCCGCGATGCAGGTCTCCAGCTTCGGGATCATGCCGCCCGATACCGTGCCATCGGCCTGGAGCGCGCCGATCGCCGCCGGATCAAGATCGGTCAGCAACCGCCCTGCCTTGTCGAGCACGCCCGCCACATCGGTGAGCAGAAACAGCCGCGCCGCACCCAGCGCCACGGCCAGCGCGCCGGCCATCGTATCGGCATTGATGTTGTAGGTGTGGCCATCGGTGCCGATGCCGATCGGTGCGACCACAGGGATCATCCCGGCATTGGAGATCACATCGATCACGCTGCGGTCCACAGCCTGCGGCTCGCCGACATAGCCAAGGTCCACGGCCTGCTCGATATGGCTTTCAGGGTCCTTGTGGGTGCGCTGCACCTTGGCCACGCGGACAAAGCCGCCATCCTTGCCGGACAGGCCGAGGGCGCGCCCGCCCGCCGCGCCGATCCACGCCACGATCTCCTTGTTGATCGCGCCGGAGAGGACCATTTCGGCAACCTTCGCCGTTTCTGCATCGGTCACGCGCAGCCCGTCGACAAAGGCGCTTTCGACCCCCAGCTTCTTGAGCATCGCGCCGATCTGCGGGCCGCCGCCGTGCACCACCACAGGATTGATGCCAACGGCCTTGAGCAGCACGATATCCTCGGCAAAATCGCGCGCGGCTTCCGGATCGCCCATCGCGTGGCCGCCATATTTGATCACGAATGTCTTGCCCGCATAGCGCTGCAAATAGGGCAGCGCCTCAACCAGTGTCTCGGCCTTGGCGAGCAGGGCAGGGTCAGGCGCGTTGCGGCTCATGCTGCTTTTCCATCCAGCTTGCGGCCAAAACTGACAAAGACTGAGACGAGAAGTGGAACCAGAAGGGCGGACAGCAAAACTTTGGCAAGCATTTGCCCCAAAAGAAGGTCAGTGATAGGAAATTCACCGTAAAATGCGATGGTTACGAACAGCAGCGTATCAACAATCTGGCTGACTACAGCAGCAATCGCACCACGCAGCCACAGCAGCTGGCCCGTGCCCTGACGCAATTTGTCAAACAAATACACATTGAGCGTCTGCGACACGCCATAAGCAACCACGCCTGCCAGCCAGATCCGCATATTGGAAAACAGGATCAGCTGGATGGCATCGCGGTTTTCCGGCATCATCTTTGGAGAGGCTGGCAATGCCCACACAATTAACGCCAATATCATCGAGAGGATGAGTGGCACAAAGCCGAGGCGCACCAGGCTCTGGCCAGCCTTCTCGCCATGCAGCTCGGCGACCGCACTCGACATCACGACGAGAAGGAGAAAGGCAAAAATGCCTGCTTCGACAGCAAGTGGACCGAGCGAAACCTGCTTGTTGCCTAGCACGCCCGCCACACACACCATACCGCCATAAAGGACAGAAATGAAAAAGAGCGAACGCGGGAAGGTCCCCGTTTGTGCAGAAATGGTCATGTCGAACAATTATCCCCTAATTTTTCGGCTCTAAAATGCAGCCGCTTGCGCCCATGAAGCGGGCCGTGCGTGCCGCCAGCAGGGGAAAGCTGGCCGTGGCGCTTTTGGCCTCGTCATCCCTGGTCAGCGTGATGCGCTCCATCCCCGGCTCGAAATCGCGGGTGCAGCTTTCGATGCTGCGCCCCTGCACAAACAGGCACGAACAGCCGACGCGCGCACCATAAGCCGCGCCAGCCTCTGCCCGCGCCTTCAGCCCTGGGAACGTCGCAAAGCCGAAGGCGGCCAGCGCGAGCAGCGCCAGCCCGGCCAATATCCAGCGGCGGCGGCGGCGGAGCAACGGCTCTGCGGCATTTTCGGCACGAAGCCGTTCGATAGTGCGGCGCGGCAGCATCATGCCCTTGCGCTCCATTCAAAAAATCCTCACGACGTCGCCATGAAGACGAAAAAGCCGGCGCTGGCAAGTGTGGCGCGCACAGCAAGGGTCTGGCTCGTGGCCGCGGCGGCGGCGCAGCTGCTCGCGAGCTGTTCTGCCAGTCCGCCCGTCATCGATCAGGCCACGCTTGCCCGTGAGCGCACCGATGCACTGGCTGCGCGCCTGTTTGACGATGCCGATGCGATGGGAGAGACGCGGGCGCTCCTCATCTATCAGGACGGAAAGCTGGTCAGCGAACGTTACGGCCCCGGCTTTGGGCCGGATAGCAAGCT